>NZ_JBFTMC010000151.1:0-8111 GCF_056396765.1 Bacillus sp. 05T22 | reverse complement strand
GCTACATGTAACCATGTTCCAAATGTAGTCATTGTGTTCAAAATTTCTTTATCATTACCTATTAATTGTTTTACTTCATTAATATCACCAATTTTAATTGCATTTCTTATTGCTTTATTTAAAATTTTTTCATCCATACCATTACCTCCTGTATCTCTACTATCTTGTACGAGCTATGTCTCCTAAATCTTTAAGAGTTTCAACAATATCATCAAAGTCACCGTCTATTGCTTCAACATCCCTTAACCGCTTTACAACAATCTCCAAAGCATCAAGACTATGCTGTCCTATTACGGCATTTGGTGCCCAAACAAGGTTTTCTTCACCAATTATTGGGTCTATCCCATACCTTCTTAATATTTCTTGACCTTCTTGAACAAGTTATTTTTGCTTCTGGYCAAGACCTTTTTTAAATAGAATATGATGTGCATGTGGATTTCTCATATCAGTAGGTGGGTCACCTATTAGTCCTCTAAGATACTTACCAAAATCAATTTTAATTAATGCTTCATTATATTCTTTAGTAATGCCTAAATCAGACATCTTTTTACTAATCTCAGACAACTCATCTACACTAAAAGTATTATTTTGAATGGCATTTTTAAGCTTATTCATCTTTGTGGCATTGACACTACCAGCCTCGACTATATCATCAAGATAATCGCTTACAGTGTTACCCGTACCCTTAGTATACTTATAAAATTATACGTGTACCGACTTATTTCTACGCTAAAATACAAAAAGCACTCGTTGCCATAATTGACAATCAAGTGCTTTAAGTTCATGTGTTTTCTAAGTTTTCACGGTTAGCTCTAAATTTGTGCATTTTATTACGTCGTAAAAACAATATGACACTTTTCGTGTATCATGACATGTAATACCTTTAAAACGTACGAGCTTGTATGCATTCGTTAGTTTACTATGCGTTCCACATTGCACCCGTCGCCCATTAAAATGTCATCTCGCCTAAGTTCGTGTGCCTTATTTTATCGTATCAAGGAACGGAGGTCCAAACAAGATCTTATGATGGTAAACCATCATAAGGTCAATTCTTCAAAATGACCTTTTCTTTTTTTGTACACTTCAAATAAAGTTTGTTTTATCTGTCTATATTTCCCTATGCCGATACGTTCCAATCCATGCGTATTATTGATTAATAGTTACACTTAAATCGCAATATCCTGGTAACCCACTTCAGTTACTATCTCATTTAACATACGAATTCCTAGCCCATTCTCTGTATCCCATGCACAATTAAGTGTAAATCTAATGTCTCTACCTTCACACAAATCCCCATAAGGAACAACAATCCCGTCTAAATCTATCATTTCTAATATTTGATCAGTTGTTTCAACTAATGGATAACTTTCATTTACTTCAATATCATAACCTAGTTCATGTCGCTCTTGTTTATAATACTCTAAAATCGGTTGCAAAAAACTTTGTTGCAGGTGTTCCCAATTTTGCATAAGCGAGGTGTATGCTACATATTGTTCTTCATCAAAATTGTCGTCCTCTTCCCCATCTATCATTAAAGTTATCTCAGTTTCTTTTCCCAAAAAATGAATTGTAGTATCCTTAACCCAGCCATACTCATATTCAAGTTTACCGAAAACCGAATCATTTAAAATCATTTTACAAGCTCCTCCTTATGTCTATTAGCAAATCCTCCGGGTTTAAACGCTCCTGCGTTTATCTCTCCTACACCACCCAGATGTCCAAATTCAGCATTTATGATTGCACGAGTTGCACTGTTTTACCCTCATTCTAACCCAGTTGTAAAAATAAAGGAAGTCAATAGCCACTACGTTCTCCTAACGTCGCTATTGACTTCCTTTATTGAGCATGTACCTTTGTCAGTGTCCAAGTAACTCACAAAATAGGCACATTTCTCAACTTATTTTTCTATTTCTAGTATCAAGCCTTCCAAATTCAAAACATCTTTATTATTTTGACTAATGTTCATACGAAAAGTTTTAAATAGATTTGCAAGAACATGAACGATTACCGTAACACATGGCGTTATTACAATCGTACATGGCCAAAAATAGCACATTTGTTGCTTTGAAATACAGTTTGATTAGAATCACCCTCTCAAACCGGTATTTTTCAATAAATAAAAAGAATCCACCTTGAAAAAAGATGAACAGCTCCCTGTCAAGTAGACAGTGGAAATAATAAAAACACTTTAAGCGGCTTGAACCCTGTATTCTAATGGGCTTAAGCTGTTTAATCTTTCTTGGTAACGTTCGTTATTGTAAAACTGAATATAATCATCTATCGCTTGTTGTAACGATTCAAATGTCTCATACTTATGTAGGTAATACTTTTCACACTTCAACGTTCCCCAAAACGATTCCATTGGTCCATTATCTATGCATTTTCCTACACGTGACATGCTATGAATCATTTTTGCTTTTTCTATTTTCCTCTTAAACCCATGTGATGTATATTGATACCCTCGATCACTATGAATCAATGGATGTTCATTCTCTTTTAATATAGTGATAGCTTGATCCAATGTTCGAAATACCAATTTATTATTGTTTGAATGTCCCAATACATAACTAATAATGGAGCCATCGTAAAGATCTAAAATGGCACTTAAATACGTTTTCCTTCCGTTTCCTAATTTGAACTCCGTGACATCTGTTACCCATTTTTCATTGGGCCTGCTGGCAGTAAATTTACGATTGAGTCGATTTTCAGCGACATATTGCGCAGATGAGGGAACATAGCGCTTTCTTTTCCGACGAATCACGGACTGTAATCCAGTGATGTGCATTAAGCGATAAATACGTTTGTGATTAAACTTTTTATGATATAACCTATTCATATTTAATTTCATTCTTCGGTACCCATAAATGCCTCCTACTCGTGCATAAATAGCTTGAATATCCTGAAGAATTGCTTCATTCTCTAATTCTCTAGCTGTTGGCGTCCGCTGTAGCCATTTGTAATAAGCAGCACGAGATACACCAGAAATTTCACATAAAAGGATTACTGGTAGATTTTCATTCGCATGTAAATCTTGAATCGCTCTATATTTATTTTGTAGACGAACGCTTGTTAACGACGCCTCCTTTCGAGTTCCTCTAACTTTTTTAAAAAAGCATTTTCTGCACGCAATCGTTCATTTTCTCGCTCTAAACGTTTCATTTCCAGTTTAAACTTTTCTTCAGCTGTTAATTCATATTCCTCTTTCTTTCGACCGCGTTTATCTTGTAGTGCTTCTTCACCATTTGCTTCAAACTTCTTGACCCATTGATATACCTGTTGGTAAGAAACTTCATAGCTTTCGGCTGCGAGCTGATAGTTTTTCTGGTGTTGTAGACAGTAATTTACAATTTGAATTCGTTCTTCTAATGTTGTTTTTCTTCTATTTGTCATAGAGTTTGTCATTCCTTTACCGGTATCATTTAATTCTCTATGACTATTATACTTTTTAATCCATTTTCCCAAAACCGCCGTACTGGATATATTGTATTTTTGGATAACCTTGCTTAACGAATCGTGTCCTGATAGATAATCATTGACGGCTGCTAACTTTAGCTCTTTTGAATAACGCTTCCAAGAAAGTGCTTCTTCTAGGCCGTCTTYACCATTCACTTCATACCTTCTCTTCCAATCTCTAATCGTCCCAGGATCAATCGGAAATTTAGTAGTAATGTCAGCTATTGAATGATGACCATCTTTATAAAGAGATAAAACAGCCAATTTTTCAGCTTTAGAATATTTCATTCGAGCCATAAAAAATACTCCCCTTAGATAAACAGATTTTTATTTTGTATCTGTCTACCTAATGGGGAGCATATCAAGAATTGATCAAAATGGATTCTTTTTTAGCAAATTTAAGTTGGTTTTTATAAAAAAGCTTGATCATTTTCTACCTGAGTTACTCCACAATACTCTATAATTATTGTCTAACTTCTTTTTCTACATAATCTAGGTTTTAAAACTTATATAACGATTAATTGGTGTATGAACTAACAATGGATTTTATCAGTACGATGATTTCAAATATTAAAAATATAAATGTCCAAGTAAAATTTCTTATAAAAAAAAATTTACTATAAGTGTCAATTTTATATTGTTTTCCTTCTTCATCAGTCACAATCTTAATACCTTCATCTTTTACAAAATATTTAGTAAAAAGATAGTTAATTAAAGCAGGTAAAAACATCAATAATAACATTACAAATCCAATTAATTTATTCAACAAACTTCCTTGTTCAATATTCATATCCATACTTATACCCGCTAGAGCTATAACAGGTATATACCCCAAAAACAAGGCTAATGGAACTAAAAGACCTTTTCTTTTCCAAATAAATAACATAAAAATAATTCCTTCCCTCTTCTTTAAATAGTGCTATAAAGCTATTATTTTTTCTTCAAATCAATAAAYTCTAAAGACGATAATGTTGTATCTTTGGGATCGGTATCTTTAAAAATTATAATTGCTTTTACATCTTCTATATTATCAACAGCATTTTCTAAAAGTAATACAATATAATAATTTTTAGAAATACGCGCTGTTTGTGTGTATTTTAATTTTCCTAATTCTTCTTTTGAAARATTTTCATTAATTTTTGAAGATAAGCCCTCTTTAACTTGTTCATTCATAGTACCAAGTTCTTGAGAACCTCTTATACAGTTGCTGAGTTGTTCCGTTATGCCCGATGCCTCTGCATAACTTTCTGAAAGTTCTTCCGTCTGATTAGGAATCTCATAATACTTTTCGATATTTTTATACATAGTATTCTTATGGATTGGATTCTCTGCTGATATGTCTTCTGGTAATATAGACCCTATGTCAACTTTATCTTTATACTTATTCATCAATATATCATAATTCTTTTTATTTTTTTCTACCTTTATAATCTTAAACCGATTATTAAATTCATCTTTAGTTGTGAATTCATCTAAGTTTAAATGTCCTTTTTCATCTGGCKTAGCACTTATAGTAAGTGTTAAATATTTTCCATACGGTTCTTCTTTTTTATCATCGATAATTCCTTCTATTACGGTCTCATATCTATTTTCCTGCAATTTCTTTGTAGATATAGAGGAATAAGGAAAGATATAACCAACATCATTCTCACTAAACTTAGAAGCTACAGCATTATAGTTTATAAAACCATTACTACGTACAAATTTATTAATATCATCAGAAAGATCTGCGCTAGAAACTTTATTTTCTTTTGTACATCCTACCATTAATAGTAGACTAAAAAGAAAAAATCCAATCACTTTAACAATTTTTTTCATTATTCTACTCTCCTATATTTTTCCGTTTCAAATTCTAACTATGGACGTTGCCTCATTTTTCATTAATGAACCCTTTTTATACTTTTCTATTTTTTTACTATTCTCCTTTTTTATAGAAGTGGTTCGAATTACAGGCAATAACCCATCCTATAATTATTAATGTTAAAGAAAAATATCTTAATACACGCCCTATATATAATCTAAATCTTTAAGATAAATGACGGATAATGCCAAAATAACAGCACCAACTATCCCGAGAATCAAACCCTTATATTTTTGAAAAAACATCAAGTTACCCCTTTCGTACAAACAAAATATTCCATATATAAATAATACTAAATTATGGAATGTTTTTAAAGAATCAAAACGTTTTTATATTCAATTTATATATTTTGTTTCTTTTCTTAATAAAAATATCCCCATAGATAAGTAAATCCAAAGGGATAAAACGGTGCATCTTTTTTATAAACAGTTAATCTTTTTTCAAAACGGTTAAACTTTGTTATAAACGATTAAACTTTATTTCAAATCCACAACATTCTAGATAGCTATGCAATCTTGATATTAACTTATAAAGAAACCTTGACCGGAGTCAAGGTTGAAGACATACAATCTTAGGTCTATCTATAATACTTGATACACCTTTCTTGAAAAGGGATTCTATCATCGAGCAGCACTTCTTCTTGCAGCAATTTTGTTATATTCTCTATTTTTACAATGAATAGTGCGAAGAAGTCGCCCGAATTTGGATATGAAAATAGTCCATACCCCTTTGGTGACAGTATTTTGTTGACCTCCTTGATCTTTTCAGGTAAAAATTCATAATTAAATGCTTCTAATTTCTCGAGTTCTTCTTGTGTTGCTAATTCAATTTGGTGGGCAAATTCGTAATCAAGAATAAAATTGACAATTTCTTGGTATTGCTCACCTTTATAGTCAACGTATAAAAACTGTTTCGTCGTCAATCCATATTTTAATAGGTCTTCATGTAAGTCATAACTTCCTTGCTCCTTCAAAAACGTTTCCAAATCTTTGCTATCAGGAAATATAATCTGCGCTATCCCTTGATTAGGCATATTAGCTTCCTCCCTTTTATTGAAATAATTCTCCATGCTTGTTAGGAATATATTCCGGGTAGTTTTTACGATAAAATTGATCGATCATCTGAAGCACTGGGTCCCACTCAGGGTATGGCTCACGTTCTCCAAATACCATTTTCGCTTCTGGAGTATTCATCAGAAAATTATCGAATTGAGTAGGTACTGGCAATCCTAGTTGTTTTCTTACATGGATCAAGAATAAGATTTCAAAAGGATAAAATCCGTATCCGAAATCGCCAAATTCACCTAGCTGTCCGATTTCAGAAGCTAATGCAGAATGATACTGAGACATTATCGAAATTAGATGTTCTATTTCTTCTATATCATCAGTCGACCAACGTCCCAGCACTTCATCATAAATGTTCAGGTCTTCAGGGATTAAATCGCATCGTAGTTCAGCTTCCTTAAACTTATTTATCACGGCTAGATGTAATTTTTCATTCGTTCCCATGATGGTTATATTTTTATACTGCAAGTACAGCTCTAGCAAAAACCAAATATGTCTGTTCTCTTCATTGGCGTCTATTAAATGTCCATCGAAGTGATGAGTCATAAAATCAAATAAGATATTTTCTTCTTTCTCCCATCCATACATTGCAAAATGAACTAATGTGAAGACGACTTCGCTAAACGAATATTCCAACATCATCCCAGGATACTTGATTGTATAGAGATCCTGTCCCATGCACTGGTAAAACAAGACCTTCTGCATGTTCTTTAATCCTTCTACATTGTTTCCACCGCTGATCAATACATCATTTTTCCATAGTGACAAGTGATATGAAGAAATTTGGCTTAGATCTATTAATAGTATGTGATCTTTCTCTGTTTCATTTTGCTCAACGATTTCCTCAATCTCTCTTCTACTAACATTATATTCATCTTTAACATCTTCAAATTTGATTCCATCCACAAAATTTTTGCTATATCTTTTAAAAGCCATTTCTAACTTTTTTTGGTTTATCATTAAATCCCCCCTATGAATGTTTGCAAGTATTATAGTGACAGTTTGACACCCTTTATATGTTGTGACAAATAATACATTAAAACTTATTTGCCAAGTTTACATACGATTCAAAATCAACTTCTATATCAATTTCAACACTTGTTCCTTCACATTTTCGTCAAACTTAGCTCCTTCTACATTTGCTCCTGTCCAAACTACATTGTCAAGTTTAGCACCGGTAAAATCCGCTTCTGTAAAATTCCCATTTAAAAGGGTTGCTCCTGTAAAATCTGCATTTCTAGCATCTACTTCTGATAAATTTGCATTTTCCAAATCCGCTTTTTCAAATTTACCATTTGTAAGATTGGCACTGCTAAAATCCGTTCCAGTGCAATACGCCTGTGTAGCATCAATTCCAGATAAATTCGCATGGCGAAAAGTTGCATGATTTAAAATTGTTCCAACTAGTTCCCCATATGAAAAATCAACTTCGTCAAAACATGTTTCAAAACAACTACTTATATTCAATTTTGCATATTTCATATTCGCTTTAGAGAAATTCGCTTCACCAAACCTACAATCTGCAATATGTATTTCCTCTAAATTACAACTTCTGAAATCAGCCAACTCAAAATCACAATCATGAAACGATGCTCTCATTAATGAAGAAGCCCTTAACATGACCCGTTTTGCCATAATACGATCTCCCATTACCTCTGACAGGTCTGAAAAAGTAAGGTCCAAATCACTCATATCTAACTGATCTATAACCTCATCATTGTATTGAGATCGAT
>NZ_JBFTMC010000150.1:0-8246 GCF_056396765.1 Bacillus sp. 05T22 | reverse complement strand
GTAGTTGCTAAATAGTGAGCTTACATGAATGCTTTTAAAAGTTCTTGAACGAATGGAAGTGCTCCACCTACAAATTTTAAAACTGTCATTGCGATTGTCATATTATTTCCTCCTCTTTTGTTGTTGCTAAGATGTGATTTATCTTTATGCTTTTATTATAGTAAGCGCTTACATTTACATCAATATATTTTTATATGTAATATTGCATATGGAGGGTAAGGTCACGAAATATCACATTTTCGCATTAAGACATGTATTGGAAATTAATTGTTCCCTAAAACAAAAAATGAACTGAATTCTTATAGATAACTGTGGTGAGATAAAATTTTTGTTTTGGGGTACTTCAAAATATTAAGTTGATGGATGTGTGATGTTACGCTCTGAAGTGAAAGTAAACAAATATGTAAAAGTTTACTTTCATTTTTAAAAACATTTACAACTAATTTTGTAATAAATTTCTCAATATAGATGTAACTGTTATCTATGGTTTTGATATTAAAAAATATAATATAATAAAAATAAGATGGTTATTACCCTTTGTTTTACTCCTTATGCTGAAGATAAGATTATATTCTCTGATCTTATCTCTTTTCTTTCTAGAAATTTAATGCAAAAAAATAGAATCCTTATCATAAGGATTCTTGCAACAGGAAATAACAAAATATAAATAAAAAAAGGATTACTTATATTATAGTGCATATAACGATAATATAATATTGAGAAATGTTTCCATAAATCCAGTATGTATTACGTAGCAAGTGTAGAGATCGCCTGTTTGAGGTCACCTTAAGGATTTTATAATACCCTTAAATACAAAAAACGTTATCCTTTCTAAATAAGCTAGATTAGAAAGGATAATGTCTTTTTTGCTTTATGGATAGCGATGTAGCGAACCCCTTTTACTTACTTAACATCAATAATATTAATAAATTTAAGGATATTCTTTCTATAAAAAGCATCTGTACATATTACAGCACTATTTAGCGGATCGATATCCGTTACGGTCATATAACTAGTAAGCAAATGGCCGTCCTCATAATATGTAATCAATATTTCTTCTTCAGAAAGCAAGGAACATAGTAATATATTCTCTATACGTTCTTTTTCTTCCTGAGTTAAAATCGGTCGTTCCACTTTTGTCTTTTCTTTAATAATTTGACTGATACCAGCGAATTGCTCCGGAATCGCAGCGAATCCTTGCCACTTGACCATTCCTCTCCCTTTTGGCATATTAGCGTTATTCACATTTATGTCCTCCTAACAATGTGTTTCTGTATCTTGCTGTAGCACTATTTGTATACGAAATCCCTCTTAAGATGCTGTTTTTCCCAAACTTAGTGCGTATCTCATCCATTACCTTCGTTAATTTCATTTCTTTTTCACGTTGTATTACGTTATCAAAAAGGGAAATTTGTTCTTCACCCTCATTAATTAAGTTTGTTAAAGAAACATTAATTGATCTGATTGGTTCACCAGTATATAACTCATGTAAAAAGTATGTACAACTATGATAAATATCCATTGTTAGATTGGTTGGGCGGTTTAAAGTGTGTGTTTTTCTAAAACCACCAGCGTAACTTTTGCTGTAACCAATGGAAAAATGAATTGTTTGAGCGAGTTTGTTTTGTCTTCTTAATCGATAACAAACTTCCTCGATATGTTCCAGTAGGATAATCGGAAATTCTTCTATCGTGTAATCACGCATGAGTATTTGGCTTTTTCCGATAGAAGTTGTTGCCGTCATATATTTTTCTGAAATACGGCTAAAATCAATTCCGTTGCTATGCAAGTGCATCTCGTCGCCAATGACACCAAAACTTTGTTTTAGATATTTAAGAGGATAATCAGCTAAGTCTCCTATCGAATGAATACCTTTTCTGTTTAATTTAAGTTCTGTCTTGTGTGAAATCCCCTAGAATTTACTTAATGGTCGTATGGGCCATAATTTTATGGGTACATCTTCGTACTTCCAGTATGCAATGCAGTCTTTCGTTTTCTTAGCTTCTACATCTAAAGCAATTTTGCTCATCAAAGGATTAGGACCAATTCCTATCGTACATTCAATACGTGTATGCTCATAAATCTCACGTTTGAATTTCAATGCAAATTCATAAGGATTATTAGCATACAGATGAATACTATCCGTAATATCCATGAAAAATTCATCTATTCAGTTGTCAATATTTTTTCTTATTTAATACACTATTTAAATTCTTAGTAATAGGGGCGCTATCTCATCACCATCAAGTTAATAAATTTGTGGCTTCCTAAACTGAAAAAAGTGAGCCAGATTCTCGTAATTCATTAACTGTAGAAAGAAAAATTTCGTTTTAAAGCTGTTTTTTATCACAAAAACGGTCATTTATGGAGACATTTTTATAAACTGGACAGGTTTGTGGTGCAAAGTACAGGGGTATGAGTAGAAGGTTGCGCTTTTTACTCATGCTTCTTTATATATCAAAGGATAAACTTAGTATATTGATAGATTGAAAGGAGCAAATATGATGAATGCATTAGTATCTGCAAAAAATGTAACAAAGATTTACAACAAGAATCAATTACCTGGACTGAATAAAGTATCTTTTGATATTGAATCGGGTGAATTTATTGGCATTATGGGGGCATCTGGATCTGGGAAGACAACTTTATTAAATATCCTATCAACCATTGATACGCCTACAGATGGAGATGTTTTTATAAATAATGTTGATATTAAAACACTTAATGATAATAAATCTGCAGATTTTAGGAAAGATCATTTAGGCTTTATTTTTCAAGAGTATTTTTTACTTGATAGTTTAACAGTGAAGGAAAATATTGCTGTGCCACTTACTCTGTTAAAAAAATCCCCAAAAGAAATTGAATCGGCAATAGAAAATTTAGCAAAGCGTTTTGGGATATTCGAACAATTATCCAAGTACCCTAGTCAACTTTCTGGAGGGCAAAAACAAAGGGTTGCAGCAGCAAGAGCGATTGCGAAACAGCCAAGTATTTTATTTGCAGATGAACCGACAGGTGCGCTAGATTCAAACTCTGCAACAGAACTACTTCAAAAACTAAGAGAGGTAAATGAGGAACTTCACACTACAATTTTAATGGTGACCCATGACGCTTATGCAGCAAGTTTTTCAAGTAGAATCCTAATATTCAAAGATGGGAATATTATAAAAGAATTAAGAAAAAATAAACAGGATAGAAAAGAATTTTTTGAAGAGATATTAAAGGAAATCTCTAAAATTGATGAAAATCGATATAACTAAGAGTATGAAAGGAAGGCATGACTGTGGGATTATTAACAATAGCAAAAAAAAATCTGAAGAATAACTTTTCCTTCTATTCGTTCTATTTCGTTTCAGTAGCTTTTGTGCTGATGGTGTTTTTCTCCTTTATTTCTTTTTCCATGAATGATATTATCATGGAAAAGATTTCGTCTGATGGTAGAGTAGAAACAATGTCGAGAACGGTGGCAATCTTTGTTATGACATTTGTACTATTCTATATGTCATACTCCAATACTTTCTTTATGAAAAAAAGAATGAAAGAACTTGGAATTTATTCGCTCTTAGGGTATCGAAAGTCAACAATGCTAAAACTATTAACCTTTGAAAATATTATAATTTGTTTTGCTGCTCTAATTGTAGGAATCGCTTTTGGTGCTATTACTCATAAAGGAATTGTCGAAGTGATAGTCAGAGTACTAAAATTACAAATCGATACTTCTGAAGTGCCACTTATTAATCCCGATGCGGTACTATTTACCTTTGTTTTTATATTTGCTGTTTTGACTGTTTTATTTTTATCAAACTGGATAATTCTTCGAAAAAGTTCCTTACTGACTTTGGTACGTATGGAAAAAAAGGAAGAAAAGAAGGTAAAAATCAATACAGCTTTCTCGTTACTGGGATTATTCTTGATTTTAATTGGTTATTTCTTAGCTATTGATATTACAAGAGGAACTAAATCATTGTGGAAAACGATAGGATTTTCACCAATCGCGCTTTTAACAATGTTAAGTGTAATACTAGGGACAATTTTCTTTATTCACTCTTTTTTACCATATGCCATTCAAAAATTGAAGAAAAAGAAAACATGGTTTTATAAGGAATCGAATATTATTATCGTTCCAAACTTTATATTTAAAATCCGTTCGAAGGCAAAAACTTTAATTTTGTTAACTTTATTAGCTGCAGGAACTTTGGCTATATTCGGTTCCACTATATTGACGCTTTACTATCCAGTTGCTGCTACAGAACGTATCGTACCGTCAGCTATTGAGTTCCCGTTGGAAGATAAAGAATTGGCTACTAAAGCAATTAAAACTGCACAAGATACTGTTGGTAAAGAAAATATGAAATACAAAGAAACGACTATTATTCACGGAACATCCTCTTCTGACAATTTGCCTAAAGAATATAGTATAAAGAAAGAACACGGATTTGATCTTATCTCCGAGTCGGATTACAGGGAATTAATAAATATTCAGGGCAAAAATGTAGACTTTGAGAATTTAGCTAAAAATGAAAGTATCTTAGTAAAATATCGACCTGAAAAAGAAAAGCTAGATAAAGGGAAAATACATACTTTGAACTTAACACCTACAAATAACGTGGATATAAAAGTAAAAGACACCACATTACTTAATCCAATTGGATTTGCAAATAGTGTAGGAACCCTTATTATTTCAGATCAACTTTACAAAGAAATAAAAAACTTAGGGCTTACAGAAAAGCCTATGATGAGCTTTAATGGAGCAGATATGAGGGATAACAAGCAAGTTTATGAAAACTTAGCTCCACTATTTAAAAATAATATTTATTTTACAAGTAGTTACCAAAAAAATGATTACATTATTCAGCAGAATAGCTCAACATTCTTGCTCATTAGTTTTGTTACTATCATCTTCTTTATTGCAACAGGTAGTATTCTCTATTTCGATAACCTTTCGAGCATGATGTCAAACAAAAACGAATTTATAATTTTAAAAAGAATGGGGTATAACAAGAAAAAGATAAAAAGAATAATAAGTAAAGAAGTTTTTACGTTATTTAGCATTCCTTACGTATTAGGGTTAGCACATAGTATTTTTGCACTGATAGCCTACAAAACGGCTTTAATGGATGACTTATTAGGAAAAAGCAGTGCCTTTATATTACCTATTCTTTTTGCAGTAATTATTTTTACTGTGGTGTATATCATTTATTATTTGTTAACAAAAAGAGCATGTTATAAAATCATATTTAACGATAAAAAGTGAAAATCTACAGATAAAGCTGATGATAGTCAACAAACATCAGCTTTATCTGTATTTAATCTAGTAAAGGTAAGTGAGTTTATGAAAAAGTACTATGAGCAAAAACAAATTTTTATTTTAATTAATCAACTTTGTATGATTATTTTTTTATGTTACGAATTTTTGCAGAACAATATTATAGGAACAGCAAAGTTACTCCCATTAATGCTTATAACGATAATGTCCATTTATGGGGCATACATCAGTTTTGTAAACATAAAAAACAATAACACGCTATCACAATTTTCTAATTTGCTACTTTTTGCTTCATGGCAGTTTTTACTTACACTTAATGAGGGGAAAATTTTTCATACACTAAGTATGCTACTTAGTGTAGTGATTCTATATAAGATAGTACAATTTTTGCTCCTGTTCTTTTTCCAAGATTCTATCTATACTTATAAAAAAGAAAAAGATTGGATTTTACAGATTACATGTTTATTAACATTGGTTGCGAACTTGATAAACGATAGAATATTTGCCATTCTATTTTCATGTCAATGGATTTTTAGTTTTAGTTGTATTATTTTTCTGTTCCTGCAGCATCGAAAACGAATTAAATTTGTCTTTAAAAGTGAAAAAAAGCATTTATTCAAATCTGTTACTATTCTTATTTTTCCCTTTATTGTATATGCTATGTTATTTGCGGAGAGCCCAGAATATTTAAGTAATTTAGGGTGGTATATCGTGATCCTGTTACCCCTATTTAGTATTCATGCAATAGCTTTTAAAAACCATATATCTATGAGGCAATATTTTCTCTTAAAAGAAGGTAAAATGGGCTTAATGTTTTTATGTTTTCTTATTTTTCTTAGTTCGCTTGGGGTATTGTTTAGATTTAATATGATTACCTATTTCATCATTATACATACAGTTTTTTGGTTTGTTCAGCTTTATTTCACGTTATTATTTCAAGACACAAAAAATACTATCTTAAATTTGGATACAGAAGAACTAAAGACCTTGCCAGAGAGCTCTTACGTTCATAATCTCGTACAGATAGCCAAAGAGGAAAAAATAAAAAGAGATTTTTCTGATTATTTACACGATGAAGTATTACAAGATATATTAGCTGTTAAAAATATGATGAATAAATCTAACAAAGAAGAAATTCATGAAATGATAGTAGAAACACTGGGCAATTTAAACCAGTCAATACGCGTACAAATGCAAGAGTACCATCCAACCCTATTAAAAACACTCACATTAAAAGAAAATTATAGCAATTTGCTTGAGATGATACAGCAAAAATATGGAATGAAAAATATTGATATATCTTTTGAGTGTAAAGAAAATTTATTTTTAGTTGAACCCTATCATCTTGTTATATATCGAATTTTAAAAGAATTGGTAACGAATGCATTCAAACATTCGAAATGCTCAAAGCTAGTTTTGAGTTTGACACAAGAAAATGGCGAAATAGAACTTATAGTAAAAGATAATGGTAAAGGCCTGATGGCTACTGAAACAGGCGTTCTTAATGGCCATAGGGGATTGAATTCGATTAAAGAACAGCTATTTTTATTAAACGGTAAAATGACAATTTCAGAGTGCAATCCTTCTGGTTTATGCGTTACTATTCTTATTCCCATGAAAGGAGATGATTCCTATGAATATTTTATTAATAGATGATCATGCTTTGTTTGCAAAAAGCTTGGAGATAGCCTTGGAGGATTATCCTGAAATAGACCAATTCCATTCATTACAAAATGTTGAAAATGTCATTACAATTATCAATGAGTTTAAACCAGACATTACTTTATTAGATATTAATTTAAGTAACATCAGTAGTGAAGATGGCTTAGAGGTAGCAAAAATTATTTTAAATAGTAAGTGTGATACGAAAATAGTTATATTAACAGGCTATGATTTACCTGTTTACCAGTATGAAGCTCAAAAACTAGGTGTAAGTGGTTTTATTAATAAAAATATTTTACCAGGAGCATTATTACAAATATTAAATGAAATTAATAGGGGCGCGTGCCATTTTCCAATATCTACGGACAATGTAGAGGAATTGACCAATAGCGAAAAACAAATTTTACAATTACTATGCGATGGCTATAAGCGTAAAGAAATTGCTTCTATGTTATATGCTAGTGAACGTACAATTTCCAATCATATTCAACACATATTTGATAAGTTGGATGTTTCATCCTCATTAGAAGCAGTAACCAAAGGAATAAAATTAGGATATATTCAGCCTAATTATTAAAAATAGTTCATTAAACTAATAGCTTTAAGCAAAAAGAAAAACGGAGCGTGACAATCACAAAGATGAAAGTCACGCTCGCGTTGCTTTATAGATTAAGTATACAATATCCGAATTTTGTCGGCAGGCCTTCTTATTGGATTTATAGTACTACTTTTTATTTTCTTCTAAAGTACTGATCCCATTATTAACTTGGTCATCTAGTAATTCATTAACCTTTATCCCCCGAACATGAAGCGCTCTTAATAATTTCAAATATTTGTACAAAAGTTTTTCATTCTCCTTCTTTTGTTCCTCATATTCGTTTATAAACACCCGACTTCTAGATGTCTCTAGTTCTAATTTTTTCTGTAGATTAGTCATCTTTGTTGGTTCTGGTGCAAATACTTAGGAAAGATATAAAGAGGCGAAAAATTTCCTAGTGGAATCTAGTCTTAAGCAGCAATTCCAAATAGTTGATGGATGAACTCCACTTGATTTTGGACAGACTTGTCCAGTAAAACAAGTTGCCCTTTTTTCACCATATGCATAGCTTCTATTCCAGAAATAATGGATGTAGCTGTGCGAAAGGATTTCAATCCTAACATCGAACGAACTCGCTTTTTAATAAACCGATGATCTTGTTCCACTATGTTATTGAGATATTTCACTTGCCTTAGTTGGATGCCTAATGGCATCTTTTTTTCTTTTCTCAATTCTTCAACTGCTATAGGGTCTTTTCTCAATTCTTCAACTGCTATAGGG
>NZ_JBFTMC010000149.1:0-12009 GCF_056396765.1 Bacillus sp. 05T22 | reverse complement strand
GGGTTATACCATGATCTTTCATTAGTATTCGCACGTGAAAATGGACTTCCTTATCCAAAGTCTACTTTACAAAGAGCGATGACTCGCATTTTAAAAAAAGCTAATGTAACAAATATCACGATTCATGGTTTACGTCATACACATGCCGTTCTTTTGTTAGACGCCGGATATTCAATGAAAGAAGTGCAAGAAAGATTAGGGCATGATTCAATTCAAATTACTTCTGACATATATGCCCACATTTCAAAAGAGATGAACAAAAAGAGTCTTAATAAATACGAAGCGTTTGCGAAACGCAACCTACTTTAAAAAGGTCATGGTATGGTCATGAAATAAATATGGTCAAAATATGGTCATAAGCTAAAAACAATTGATACTTCTCCCTTTATCCACGCATACAAAAAACCCTCAACACGTTATGTGTCAAGGGTTTGAGACTCTTAGTAAAGAGACATATATTGATCGCGTTCCCATTGGTGTACTTGCGTGCGAAACATATCCCACTCAATTTCTTTCGCTTCGATGAAGTGCTCAAGTAAATGTTCACCTAATGCACCACATACAACTTCGTTAGATTGTAGTGTAACTAACGCTTGTGCTAATGTTGCTGGTAAGTCAACGATACCTGCTTCTTCACGTTCTTCTTTAGTCATTACATAGATGTTACGATCCACTGCAGCTGGCGGAGTTAATTTATTTTTAATTCCGTCAAGACCTGCTGCTAATAATGTTGCCATTACTAAATATGGGTTTGCAGCTGGGTCAACACTACGAACTTCTACACGTGTACTTATACCACGAGATGCTGGAATACGCACTAATGGACTACGGTTTTGTGCAGACCATGCTACGTAACAAGGCGCTTCATATCCAGGTACTAAACGTTTGTAAGAGTTTACAGTTGGGTTAGCTACCGCTGTAAATGCTGGGGCATGTTTTAAAATACCTGCGATAAAGTGACGCGCATCATCACTTAATTGTAATTCACCATTTTGATCGTAGAATACGTTTTCTCCATTTTTGAATAGAGATAAGTTACAGTGCATACCAGAACCGTTCACTCCGAATAATGGTTTCGGCATAAATGTTGCGTGTAAACCGTGTTTACGAGCGATTGTTTTTACAACAAGTTTGAATGTTTGAATGTCATCACATGAACGAAGTGCATTCGCATATTTAAAATCAATTTCGTGCTGTCCTGGTGCAACTTCATGGTGAGATGCTTCAATTTCAAAACCCATTTCTTCAAGTTCAAGAACGATATCACGACGACAGTTTTCCCCTAGATCCATCGGCGCAAGGTCGAAGTATCCACCGTTATCGTTTAGTTCTAATGTTGGATTTCCTTTTTCATCAACTTTGAATAAGAAGAACTCCGGTTCCGGTCCAAGGTTGAATTCTGTAAATCCTAGTGCTTCCATTTCTTTTAACATACGTTTTAAATTGTTACGTGGGTCACCTTCAAATGGAGTGCCATCAGCATTGTAGATATCGCAGATTAAACGAGCTACTTTACCTTTTTCAGCAGTCCAAGGGAATACTACCCAAGTATCTAAGTCTGGATATAAGTACATGTCAGACTCTTCAATACGAACAAATCCTTCAATTGAAGATCCATCAAACATCATTTTGTTATCTAGAGCTTTTGTTAACTGACTAACCGGAATCTCTACGTTTTTAATAATCCCTAAAAGATCCGTAAATTGTAGACGGATATATTTTACATTCTCTTCTTTCGCTAAACGAAAAATATCTTCTTTTGTGTACTTTGCCATTATATATTCCTCCTTAGTCCCTCTAAACACCTTCAGAATCAGTAATCTTTAGTGAAAAAACCTTGAAATATCACCTTGCCGTAATGAAGTTCGATTGAATCTACCTGTATGTTGCAATTCATCTCGAAGAATTTTACGAAGCTCGGATTTTGAAATTTCTTTCGTTTCCTCTTTTACTTTCACTGCTTCTGTTTGATTTTCTTTCATTTGTAACACTTGTTTAATACCAGCCATATTTAAGCCTTGATCTAACAAATCTTTAATTTCTAACAACTTATCTACATCATTAAATGAAAACAATCTACGATTTCCCTTTGTACGGGTTGGGAAAATTAAATTGTGCTCTTCATAGTAGCGAATTTGACGAGCAGATAATTGTGTTAAATCCATTACAATACCAATAGGAAACAGCGGGGCAGAACGTCTATCTTCTTTCATTGTTTCAGTTCCTCCTTCGCTTTAACTGTTTCTCATTTTATATCATGTTATGTTTGATGTCAACAGATGTTAGCTTTTCTGACATGATTTTTTTATAAGTTTTTTCACTCTTTTTTAAAATGGCATAAATACCTTCTTCTATACAAAAAAGCTACCGAAATCGGCAGCTTTCCCTTACGAAATTGTTAATAGATTTTTTTCAATTAACGCATCGATCGCAGAACAAATCGCAATCTTCACGTGAGAATAAGTTAATCCACCTTGCACATAGGCAACATATGGAGGACGAATTGGACCATCTGCTGATAGCTCAATACTTGCACCTTGAATAAACGTACCTGCAGCCATAATGACATCATCTTCATAACCTGGCATATAGCTTGGATACGGTGTAAAGTGAGAATTAATTGGAGATGCGTATTGGATCGCTTGGCAAAATGCAATCATACGCTCTTTGTCATCAAATTGAACAGACTGAATTAAATCTGTTCTTGCAGCATTCCAAGTTGGTGATGTATTCATTCCTAACTTTTCTAAAAATGCCGCTGTAAAGACCGCCCCTTTTAACGCTTGACCAGCAACATGAGGAGCTAAGAAGAAACCTTGATACATTTCTTGTAAGCTATATAAAGATGCCCCTGCTTCTGCTCCAATACCTGGAGATGTTAAACGATATGCACAAGCTTCTACATATTGTTCTTGCCCAACAATGTAGCCACCTGTTTTTACAATTCCACCACCTGGGTTTTTAATTAGAGACCCTGCCATTAAATCTGCCCCGACATGACACGGTTCTAACTCTTCAACAAATTCTCCGTAGCAGTTATCTACAAATACAACAACATCTGATTTAATCTCTTTTACAAAAGAAATCATCTCTTTAATTTCCGCGATTGTAAATGACGGACGCGTCGCATACCCTTTCGAACGCTGAATACCAATCATTTTCGTATTTCCATGAATAGCTGCTTCTGCAGCTTTAAAGTCAACACGCCCTTCTACCGTTAACGGTACAGCATTATATCCAATGTTATACTCTTTAAAAGAACCAACACCTTTGCCGCGCACACCAACAATTTCTTCTAACGTGTCATATGGTTTCCCTGTTATATATAATAGTTCGTCACCAGGGCGCAAAATACCAAATAAAGCTGTCGAAATCGCATGTGTACCTGAAATAATTTGCGGACGAACAAGCCCTGCTTCTGCTCCAAATACATCAGCATACACCTTTTCTAATGTGTCATATATAACCTGTACACTCATACAAGAATCCATCTTCTTTAAATTCCATCCCAGTTAATACCGTTTCTGTTTTTAAAAGCGTTAGTAATCTACCTTCACTCGGAGGAATCATGACCTTATACGATTCCATCTCTTCCATCATCTTCGTTTCTACCGATTCTTTCAAGATTAATAAATCTGTTTCTTCAAAAGCACTTGTCATAAGAAAATCATTTTTTGGAAATGGAATAAAATTCTGATGTAATCTATCCTTCTTATTGTAAACCGTAATAATTGGAATGTGGTCAATTTCAAGGTCTTGTAGTAATTTTTTCACTGTCTGTTCATGACCTACATAATTTGGATCTGCAGAATCAACGACATGCAAAATCACATCCGCTCCCCCCGCTTCTTCCAGTGTAGAGCGAAACGCAGCAACCAATGACGTTGGTAAATCTTGAATAAACCCTACCGTATCAGTTAATAGCACCGTATACCCACACGGCAATTGCATTTTTCTTGTTGTTGGATCTAACGTCGCAAACAGCAAATTTTCTTCAAATGTATCTGCTTCTGTTAATCTGTTAAACAACGTCGATTTTCCAGCATTTGTATACCCAATTAACGAAACTTGAAATACTTGATTATCCTTTCGGCGCTCACGATATCTTTTCCGGTGCTCCACAACAATCGCTAGCTGCTTCTTAATTTCATCAATACGAGAGCGAATGTGACGACGATCTGTTTCTAGTTTCGTTTCACCAGGACCCCTCGTACCAATCCCGCCTCCAAGACGTGATAGCGCTAGCCCTTGTCCCATAAGACGCGGCATTGTGTATTGTAGCTGAGCTAATTCCACTTGAAGCTTACCTTCTCTTGATTTCGCACGCTGAGCAAAGATATCCAATATCAGTTGCGTTCGATCGATTACTCTCGCATCTAACATAGCTGATAAATTACGGATTTGGCTTGGTGTTAATTCATTATTAAATATAATAACAGCCGGTTCTAGTTCTTCTGTCAGCGCTGCAAGTTCTTCTAATTTTCCCTTACCTATATAAGTAGCGGGATGAAATTTCGGACGTTTTTGCGTTGTAGATACCAAAACTTCTGCACGTGCCGTATTTGCTAGCGATGCGAGTTCTTTCATGGAATGCATAAACCGTTCATCATCATCTTGCGGCAATTGACAGCCAACTAATATGACTTTTTCTTTTTCTTCCATCAAATATGTTCACTCATCCTTTTCGAAATTTAAACCTTCTAATATAATAGCAGAGGAAGCACATTTCATCTAGTTAGCGAGGGAGAAAATTCATGGCATGGGAGATTTTTAGCATCATCGGTACAATTGCCTTCGCACTCAGCGGAGCTATTGTCGCAATGGAAGAAGATTACGATATTTTCGGGGTATATATTTTAGGGATGGCAACTGCCTTTGGAGGAGGTGCCCTTCGTAATTTATTAATCGGTTATCCAATCGGCGCTTTTTGGCAACAAGACATGTTATTTCAAATTGCACTTTTATCAATGACGATTATCTTTCTATTTCCAAATAAATTAATTAAACATTGGAAAAGATGGGAGAACATTACAGATGCTATTGGCTTATCAGCATTCGCTGTACAAGGAGCACTTTATGCACAAAAACTAAATTTACCTATTAGCGCTACAATTGTTGCAGCTGTTTTAACAGGGATTGGCGGTGGTATCATTCGTGATTTATTAGCACGCCGCAAACCTCTCGTCCTTCGCGCAGAAGTATATGCATTTTGGACGATTTTAGCAGGATTTTTAATTGGCGCCAAGATTATCGTCAGTGACTGGGCTCTATACACCTTATTTATTTTTATTGTTTGCTTCCGCATGATTTCCATTCATTTCAAATGGCATTTACCGCACAGACGCTTAGAGAATAAAGAGCGTTCTTTGCATAAATAGTAACTTCACCTCTTTACATGACGTAAAGAGGTTTTTCTTTTCCAACGTTTTTTTCTGTTCAGAGTGTCCATACTAAACTTTAAAGCGAGGTGAACATAATGACAAACCACGTAAACAAAGGTGCTCAAAAAAGCTCAGTCAACCAAATTAGCTTCGACCCAAAATCCGCCTATGAAAAAAGCAAAAAGATGGAGCGATATCATAGGGCATATCAACAAAAAGCTAAAGAAGAATAGAGGTGATAAAGAATGGCAAAAGGAAACAACAACCGCAATCGCGGACAAAGTAGTAGCGTTAATCCACAAGGACTTGCATCAGATGTAGCTGATACAAGTCCAAAAAGCAAATTAGAACAACGAGCAAAAACAAAAAATACAAAATAGAATACGATGCATTACGTTTCTCTTCCATAATAAAGTAAACGCACAGTTCATGAACTGTGCGTCTCTTCTTCAAGCGTTAAATCACTACTTGATATCCCAATTAAATCATACTTATCGTATGCATCCGCTTGCAATAAGCGCATCGCCTGTGTACGAATGGATTTCTCAACAATATTCCGGACATAGCGTCCATTACTAAATGATGTAATTTGTGATGAATATTTCACCGCATGTAAATGATCACGGAATTTCCATTCCGCCTCTTTTGATAATTGATATTCTCGTTCATCATACATTCTCTTACCAATTTCAAGCAACTGATTCACTGTATAATCCGCAAATTCAATAATAAATGGAAAACGCGATTGCAAACCTGGATTTAAAGAAAGAAAATGATTCATCTCTCTTGAATATCCCGCTAAAATCAAAACAAATCCATGTTGCTTATCTTCCATATGTTTGACAAGCGTATCAATCGCTTCTTTTCCAAAATCTTTCTCTCCACCACGCGCTAGCGAATATGCTTCATCAATGAACAATATTCCACCCATGGCTTTTTTAATTAAATCTCTTGTTTTTTGTGCTGTATGCCCAATATATTCTCCCACAAGATCCGCGCGTTCCGCTTCGACCAAATGCCCTTTTGATAAAATGTTCATCTCAAATAATAATTTTCCAATCATTCTTGCAACAGTTGTTTTCCCCGTTCCCGGATTTCCTTTAAATAACATATGAAGCACTTGCTTTTCTGACTTTAAGCCAATTTCTTGCCTTTTCTTATTTACATAAATCCATGCATAAATTTCTTTTATGATTTTTTTTATATCTTCCATTCCAACAAGTTTACCCATTTCTTCTTCAATCCGCTGCAGCATCTCATGCTTCGTAGACGTTTCACTTGAAATTACGGATTTCTTTTCTGGAGCAGGTACTGAAATTTTTTTCCGGTGATTTAACACGATATTAATTTGATTATTATTTTTCTTTCGCATCGATTGTTCCATACAATCACCTCTTTTTATCGACTCACCAAAAAATATTATTAATTTTTCCACTCCCCATACAAATAACTGTTTTCAGAAAAATTTGTTATAATATAAGAAAAAAACAGGGTGGTGGGAATATGGAAACAAAGGAAATTCATGATACAGTACAAGCTTTTTCTTCCTTTTTATTAAATAAAGGACGAAAACCTTCAACCATTAAACGTTACGTCTATGATATTGAAGATTTTGGGCATTGGTTAGAAAAAAATAAAAAACTTTCCTCTAGTAATATATGGGCTACACTTTGTACAAAAGACTATGAAGATTATTTTTCCGACTTAAAAAAGAAACGGCATTACTCTGAAAAAACAATGCACCGTGTATTTATTGTCTTAAATAGACTATATCAGTTTTTAAACCTCCCAAACCCATTAAAGGACATGGAACTCGTCATCCAACCTAATCGTGCGTTACGTGATGAAGATTTCATTTCAAAAGAGGACGAAAAACGCTTAAAACATACCTTGACTTCATTAGAAGGATTATCAGAGAAACAACGCCCTGTCCGTCCATTACTAATGGATCGTAATATTTCTATTGTAAATTTACTCATTGACTACGGCTTATCCCTACAAGAACTTGTATCATTAAATATGCATCACGTTCATTTTGAAACGAATACAATTTCCATTCCAGCAGTAGCAGGTATTGAAAGAACCATTAATTTAACTCACGACGACAAAAAACAACTATATAACTATTACAAAAAAATCCCTGAACCAGTTCGTCCCAAATACCATAGTGATGACCCGCTATTTGTGGCATTCGATTTCAACCGTAACACATATCGATGGGTGTACGAAAATGATGCTCCAAAAGCACTAACAGAAATAGCGGTCCAAAAAATGATTCGCCTTGAAGTAGCCCGTGCAAATTTACGTAAAGGGATTTCCGGTCAACACTTTCGAAACACCTTTATTTTACGGTTAATCGAACAAAACACTCCAGAGCAAGAAATCATGAAACGCGTTGGTTTCAAATCAAAAATTTCTTTAAAAAGGTATTATCAATATGCAAAACAAAAAGAAAACGCCTTATAAATGGGCGTTTTTACTATTTTTCACATAAACTGCCCGTTTCCCTATTCCTTTTTATCTTTAACTTGCATCTACTATGATAGGTTTTTCACCATCTCAATTAGAAAGGAGCATTTTAATGTCTCATTTTAATGATAACCAAAAAAAGATTTCAAAACCGTATTTTCCAACACAACCTCGTCGTATTCCGACAGTTCATTATACCCCTATTCCTAAATTATACGCGAATCTTTTTTCCGATACTTTAAGTGACCTAACTAATATTATTCCAGCTGTATTTTCCAATCCAACAGAATCTAACATAAAAGAACTTATAAACTTATTAGAAATAATAAAAGGGTTCCTGGAACGTTTAAACTTAACGCTTACACAGCGAGAAGCTGGCATTGCAATTGTCGAAAATTTAATTACTATTTTGGATAATCAACCTTTTGTAGCAAATGCAACATATATTGAATTACAAAACCTACTCAACTTTTCACTGTATATCACTAAATTATTTAGAATCAATCATCTTGTGTTCAAAAAAATCATCGTGCAAATAGAAAATTYACAAGTTACTTTACTACAAATTGCGTCAATTGAAATGACTGGACCTCAAGGCGAACAAGGATCTCAAGGTGAACAAGGGCTTCAGGGCGAACAGGGACCTCAGGGCGAACAGGGGCCTCAAGGTGAACAAGGGCTTCAGGGCGAACAGGGACCTCAGGGCGAACAGGGACCTCAGGGCGAACAGGGGCCTCAGGGCGAACAGGGGCCTCAAGGTGAACAAGGACCTCARGGYGAACAAGGRYYTCAAGGCGAACAAGGACCTCAGGGCGAACAAGGACTTCAAGGCGAGCAAGGGCCTCAAGGCGAACAAGGTATTCAAGGCGAACAAGGACCTCAAGGTGAACAAGGGCCTCAAGGCGAGCTAGGACTTCAAGGCGAACAGGGACCTCAGGGCGAACAGGGACCTCAGGGCGAACAGGGACCTCAGGGCGAACAGGGGCCTCAAGGCGAACAAGGACTTCAAGGCGAACAAGGACCTCAAGGCGAACAAGGACCTCAAGGCGAACAAGGACCTCAAGGTGAACAAGGGCCTCAAGGCGAGCTAGGACTTCAAGGCGAACAAGGACCTCAAGGGGAGCTAGGACCTCAAGGCGAACAAGGACCTCAAGGTGAACAAGGTATTCAAGGCGAGCAAGGGCCTCAGGGCGAGCAAGGGCCTCAGGGCGAGCAAGGGCCTCAGGGCGAGCAAGGGCCTCAGGGCGAGCAAGGGCCTCAAGGCGAACTAGGGCCTCAGGGCGAGCAAGGGCCTCAAGGCGAGCAAGGTATTCAAGGCGAACTAGGGCCTCAAGGCGAACTAGGGCCTCAAGGCGAACAAGGACCTCAAGGCGAACAAGGGCTTCAGGGCGAACAAGGACCTCAAGGCGAACAAGGTATTCAAGGCGAACAAGGACCTCAAGGCGAACAAGGGCCTCAGGGCGAACAAGGGCCTCAGGGCGAACTAGGGCCTCAGGGCGAACAAGGGCCTCAGGGCGAACAAGGGCCTCAGGGCGAACAAGGGCCTCAGGGCGAACAAGGGCTTCAGGGCGAACAAGGGCCTCAGGGCGAACAAGGGCCTCAGGGCGAGCATGGACTTCAAGGCGAACAAGGGCTTCAAGGGGAGCGAGGACCTCAAGGGTTTAGTTTTCCAGTAACTACAGCCGTACTTAAAAATACACTTCCACAAACTATAAAACCTAATCAAAACATCCAGTTCAATCTTATCTCAAACATAAATAACATACATTTCGATGCAACAGATACAATCACAATCCTTGAAGATGGTGTATATGTCATTGACTTTTCAGCTTCAACAATATTTTCAGGGTCAGCTCCCTTCGGCTTTGGAATTTCCATTAATGGCAACATACCTTCAGATAACTTTTCAGCAAACACAATTGGAAGTTCAATTACATTTTCAACAATTGAAACTTTAAAAGCCAGAACTACGATTACTATTCAATCTACCACTAATACAATCACTATTCCCGAGACAGGTGATACCACTGTTAGACTCTCTATTTTCCGCATTCATTAAAGAATCTCTAAAATATATAAATAAAAAAAGAGCGAATCACTCGCTCTTTTTTGCTATGTACAATTCTTTACTACTCTAATTCAATTGAAACGTTTTTTTGTGGAACAAATGTAGAAATAGCATGTTTATAAATAAGCTGTTGCTTTCCTTCTGTTTCCAATAAAACTGTAAAGTTATCAAAACCTTTAATTAATCCACGAAGCTGGAAACCATTTAATAAGTACAGCGTCACAAACGTATTTTCTTTACGGAGTTGATTTAAAAACTGATCTTGAATATTGATTGATTGCTTCATGTCGAATCCTCCTCTTTTTCTCTACTTACTTATTATTCGACTTTAATTGTAGCTTTCCTTCTATGTACCGCAAAATTTCTGCTGTTTTTTCACCATCAGTCACATCAAACCATGTAACATCCATCTTGTTACGGAACCATGTTAGTTGACGCTTTGCATAGCGACGCGAATTTGTTTTTAATTGCATTATCGCTTCTTCTAGCGAAACATGCCCTTCGAAATAATTATATAATTCTTTGTAACCAATCGCTTGAATAGATTGACAGTCCCTGACTCCATTTTCGTATAAAGCATTCACTTCTTGCAGCAATCCTTGTTTGACCATAAGATCAACACGCAAGTTGATGCGATCATATAACATTTCGCGATCCATAGTCAAGCCGRTTAGCGAAACATCATATAACAACTCATTTTCTTGCTTTTCAAGTTGATCACTCATCTTCCGCCCTGTTGTATGGAAAATTTCTAGCGCACGAATGACACGCCTTACATTATTCGCATGAATGCGACTTGCACTTTCTGGATCTACCTCTCGCAGCTTTTCATGTACATATTCTACACCATGTTTTGTCGCTAATTTTTCCAGTCCCTCTCGATATACAGGATCTCCAGCTTCATCTGTAAACTGATAGTCATATAAAACTGATTGTATATAAAGGCCGGTACCACCAACAATAATTGGTAGTTTCCCGCGTTCTGTAATTTCTCGAATATGGCCTCGAACAAGCTCTTGAAATTCCGCTACAGAAAATGAATCTTCTGGATTTTTAATATCGATCATGTAATGCGGAATTCCTTCCATTTCTTCCATTGTTACCTTAGCTGTCCCGATATCCATCGTACGATAAATTTGCATCGAGTCCCCACTAATGATTTCACCATTTAACGCTTTTGCGAGATCAATGCTTAATTTTGTCTTTCCCACCGCAGTCGGTCCGATGATGACAGCAACTTTTTCACATTGCAGTTCTCCCATATACTTCAACTCTCTTTATGTAATCTTATCCATCTGATCATTATATCCAATCTTACCAATTTTAATAGTCATAATGCAAGTTCTTTCAATACTGTAAATGAAATTCAAAAAATAAGAATGATACAGTGAACCCTTAACCAAGTAAGATCACCTTCTTCCCTCACCGATTATCCCCCTAACCAAACAGGCTTTTATAAAGTTTCTCGCCTCCCTCTAAATCTTGAGATGAGGACCTTACTACCTAAATGGCGAGATAAATTTGACATAGTTTGTCCAATGGTACATATACATGATAAAAAATAGGATCGGAGAGGATATAATGAAAATCGGACAAGCTACGCATAATTTTTCAACATTAACGGAGGAACTCATTTTAGCAACATCCTTAAAAGAAAAGAACTGCTCACAAGAAGAATTATATTTCGCTTTAAGCTGTTTACTACGTTCCTTTCATACATTATTGGACAATCAAACTTTAGACGAACCGACTAAACAATATGCACAAACCCAATTTTGCAGTGCATATAAAATCATCACAGGCCGCACTGTATATCCATTTTAAACTCACAAAAGGGCTGTTAGGAAATTCCCAACAGCCTGAAAGACCAGCACTCAATATTTAAGTGCTGGATTTATTTTTTTAACAACAATAGCATTATTTTAAAATTTTCACTTTAACAGATTTACGTCCCCATTTGTTAGCAGCTGAATCAGAGCCAACTAGAACGTCGATACGGTTACCTTTAATTGCGCCGCCAGTGTCACCAGCGATTGCTTCTCCGTAACCTTCTACCCATACTTTTGACCCAAGTGGAATCACTTTCGGGTC
>NZ_JBFTMC010000148.1:0-8586 GCF_056396765.1 Bacillus sp. 05T22 | reverse complement strand
GTCCTGTATGTGGTAGCATAGATCATCCAAAGAAAGCTACAGAACGTGGAGATTCCATTGATGAAAAACAGCTAAATGAACTGCGCGAAAAGAAAACAGTTGCTGAAAAATTACATGTTCAAGTAGAAGAGAAATGGAATTTCTACAGATTACAATATGAGCAAGTAATAGATGAAGTCGTAAAACGAGGATACCGTTCAGAAGAGTTAGTTGAAACATACCGTACGCTAGTGCAAAACGGAAAACAACTAGCAGCTGAGGTAAACACATTAAAGGAAAGTGAAGAAAAACGTAAACAGCTAGCGTTAAGTGTAAAAGGATTAGAAGAAAAAGTAGAAGAATTACAGAAGCAAAAACGCGAAGCTGAGGTGATGCAGCACCGTACTGAAATGGAGTGCATGCAACTTCGTACGTCCTATGAACATGATCAGCAAAAAACCCATGAGGACTTACAAACGTTAGAAGCTTGGAAAAAACAATTTGATCAAGCTGTTAGCACACTTCGCTTTATGGAAGAGGAGTGGAAGAAAGTACAAGAAGCTTATCAACATTGGCAAAATGAAAATATACGCATACAAGCTGAGTATGATGGTGCTCTAAAGCAAGTAAGTCATGCAAAAGAAAAGCAAGAAGAGACTTTACTTCGCTTTACGACAGAGCTTGAACAAGGTGGATTTATCGACCAACAAGCTTATAAAGAAGCAAAATTAACAGATGTAGAAATGAAGCATTTGCATGAGCAAATTCAAGAGTACTATTCATCCTTAGAAGTATTGGCTAAACAAATTGAGGAACTAGTAAATGAATTAAGCGGGAAAGAATGGACGGACATTACAGCTCTAGAAGAACAAATGAAAGAGTTAGGAATTCAGCTTGATATTACAAAAGAAAAGCGCCAACGTGCCCAAAGTGCAGTTGCATACATTACCGATTTGCATGAAAACATTAGACGAATTGATGAACAAATTCATGAAGAAGAAAAAGCTTTCCAAGAACTTGTTGATTTATATGAAGTCATGAAAGGGGATAACGAAAGTCGTATTTCGTTTGAACGTTACATTTTAATTGAGTATTTAGAACAAATTGTTCAAATTGCTAACGAAAGACTTCGTAAACTATCAAACGGCCAGTTCTATTTAAAACGAAGTGAAAGAGTTGAAAAACGAAATCGTCAAAGTGGACTAGGATTAGATGTATATGACGCATATACAGGTCAAACACGTGACGTAAAAACATTGTCTGGCGGGGAAAAATTTAATGCATCGCTTTGTCTAGCACTTGGTATGGCAGATGTGATCCAGGCATATGAAGGCGGTATTTCTATCGAAACCATGTTTATCGATGAAGGATTTGGCTCGCTAGATGAAGAGTCATTAACAAAAGCGATCGATGCATTGATTGATTTACAAAAATCAGGACGATTTATTGGCGTTATTTCACACGTTCAAGAGTTGAAAAACGCAATGCCAGCAGTTTTAGAGGTAACGAAGCAGAAGAATGGTTGTAGTGAGACTCGGTTTGTGGTGAAATAATAAAACTAATAAAAAGGTTAATAGTAAATTTTAATTATGAGAGGACGTATGCTTAATAGTGGGCATATGTCCTTTTTTCATATAGTTATATCGGTATGATTTATGTTTGAAGGAAGCGTTGTTTAGAGAAAAAGATGTAAATAGTTATTTTTAAATAAATTTCTTAATAAAATTTTTTCAGAAATTTATTGAGAAATTAAATGTTCAATATGATGGTTTTTATTATAAAATAAAAATTTTTATGTAATTAATGATTATTAATTAGGAAATTTGAAAGTTTCAATTTAATTTTTTAAATCTATTATTTTCACAGAAAATAGGATGAAAAAAGTCTATATTTACAATAAAAGCAGAGATTTTTATGCAGATAAGTATGGGGACATAATAAAATATTTTATCTGAAAAATAAAAAAAGATTGACAAGACTGTTGAGAAACATTATCATTTCGGTGTACAAAAGAAAATGAAAATCATTATCAATTAATACTAAGTGAGTATTACCTAGTTTATTGTGACTGAAATTAAGATTAAATTGCACTTGACTGATAAGTTTAATATGTGTATGATTTTCGTAAATATAATGATAATGATTATCAATATCGTTATTAGTTGGTGATGTTTGTTTAAATATTTTCTTTGCACAGATTAATTAGGTTAACTTTATTAATCTGCAATTGAGAATATACAAGATAAACTAGATCGATTCGTTGTAAGGAAAGGAATTGAGAATATGGATTTCGGGGAATTTGATGGGAAGATTGCATTAGTTACTGGTGCAGCACAAGGAATTGGAGAGACTGTAGCGAACATGCTTGCGGAAAGAGGGGCAAAAGTTGCAGCGGTTGATAAGAATATTTTAGAACTCAATAAGCTTTCAGATTATCATGCAACAAGAGGCAGCTCTTTGAAAGTATTCGCTTTAGATGTGAGTGATAGTTCCGCAGTGGAAAATACAGTAAATCAGATTGAGGATACAATGGGGCAAATTGATATTTTAGTTAATGTTGCTGGTGTTTTGAAGATGAATGCAATTCACTCTTTAAGTGATGAAGATTGGGACAAGACTTTTTCTGTAAATACTACAGGGGTGTTTTATGTATCTAGATCAGTAAGTAAACGTATGAGATCACGTAAATCTGGTGCGATTGTAACTGTAGGGTCAAATGCTGCCAGTGTACCTAGAATGGAAATGGCTGCGTATGTAGCATCGAAAGCTGCTGCAACGATGTTTACAAAATGTCTTGGTCTTGAGCTTGCGGAATATAATATTCGCTGTAATTTAGTTTCTCCTGGTTCAACTGAGACAGAGATGCAGCGATTACTTTGGATAGATGAAAATGGGGCTGAAAAAATTATTGCAGGCTCACAAGATACATATAGATTAGGAATTCCATTAAAAAAAATAGCAACGCCTTCAGAGATTGCTGAAGCAGTTCTATTTTTAGCGTCAGATAAAGCAAGCCATATTACGATGCATAATCTGTGCATTGATGGCGGCGCTACTTTAGGAATCTAAATTAAATATAGGAGGTTTAAAATAATGAATCATACAACTGCTTTAAAGGAGTTAGCCACAAAATTACTAGATGACTATAAAGCTGGATCTTCATTCTTTTTTGCTTCACCGTACCGTACAATACTTGCCGAAGGAACATTTGCAACGGTGAAACATAGTCAGGTAGAAAATTTTCCTGAGCTGGTTCATGCTGTACTAAATAATGCGAAGCAAGCTGGGCACCATAATCCCATTGTTGTAGGAGCGCTTCCTTTTGATCGTAGAAAAGCGGTACAGCTCGTTGTACCTCAGGAGAGCAGGCTAGCAGATCGTCTGCAATTTGATTTTACAGATCGAATCCAGCAATCACCTGCACTTACATATGAAATGAATCCTATTCCGTCACCTTCAGAATATATGCGTGGTGTAGAGCAAGGAGTAGCTAAAATAAAGAGCGGTCACATAAAGAAAATCGTTCTATCTAGATCGTTGGATTTGAAATCTCCAGAAAAGGTTGACATTCAAAAACTGCTTTGTGATTTAGCGCAGCACAATAAACAGGGGTATACGTTTGCGGTAGATTTACCGAAGAGTGAAGAAATAGGGAATTGTGAGGCTTCACCAAAGCGTAGTCATACACTCATAGGAGCGAGTCCAGAGTTACTTGTCTCACGGAGTGGAATGCAGGTCATTTCTAATCCGCTTGCAGGCTCTAGACCTCGAAGTAAAGACCCTGAAGAAGATAAGAGACGAGCAGATGAGTTGCTTTCTTCAGCTAAAGATTTACATGAACATGCTGTTGTTGTTGAAGCGGTAGCTGCGGCGCTTCGTCCGTACTGTCGTACATTGCATGTTCCCAAAAAACCATCATTAATAAATAGTGAAGAAATGTGGCATTTATCTACTGAAGTAAAAGGAGAATTACTAGACGCATCAGTGTCTGCATTAGAATTAGCACTTGCGCTTCATCCTACACCAGCAGTTTGTGGAACTCCGACAGAAAAAGCTCGAGAGGCTATTAACGAAATTGAACCGTTTGATCGAGAATTTTTCACGGGAATGCTTGGTTGGAGTGATCTGAATGGTGACGGTGAATGGATTGTTACGATTCGTTGTGCGGAAGTTGAAGAGAATTCCCTTCGTTTATTCGCAGGAGCTGGTATTGTTGCGGAGTCAAAACCTGAAGATGAGCTAGCTGAAACATCAGCTAAGTTTCGTACAATGCTTCGGGCTATGGGATTAAATGATGAATCTTTGAAATAGAAGTTAGGGGGATAAATGATGTTAACAGGATGCCAGGAGTGGCCAAAGGAATTTGCAGATCGATATAAAGAAGAGGGGTGCTGGCGCGGAGAGACCTTTGGAGAGATGCTGCGAGAACGTGCGATGAAACATGGTGACCAGATTGCAGTGACAAGTGGCGAAAAACACTTAAGCTATAGTGAACTGGACAAAAGAGTAGATCAATTAGCTGCAGGATTTCTAAATTTAGGAATTAAACAAACGGATCGAGTGGTTCTTCATTTACCAAATATTACGGAGTTTTTCGAAGTCTGCTTTGCGCTTTTTCGCATTGGTGCAGTTCCAGTCTTTGCTTTGCCGTCACACCGAAGTAGTGAAATAAGCTATTTTTGTGAATTTGCTGAAGCGACTGCTTATATTATTTCTGATAAACAGTTTGGATTCGACTATCGAAAACTTGCAAGAGAAATAAAAGAAAAAGTTCCAACGCTGCAACATGTAATCGTTGTAGGAGAGGCGGAGGAATTTGTAGGAATTCGTGATCTTCATATGAATCCGGTCAATCTGCCAGAAGTGAAATCTAGCGATGTAGCTTTCTTGCAACTATCAGGCGGGACAACGGGATTGTCTAAATTAATTCCAAGAACACATGATGACTATATTTATAGTTTACGAGTAAGTGCTGAAATTTGTAAATTGGATCAACAGAGTGTGTATCTTGCTGTACTTCCGGTTGCGCATAACTATCCGCTTAGTTCGCCGGGGACTCTTGGGACGTTATATGCCGGAGGGCGGATTGTTCTAGCTTCTGGGGGAAGTCCAGATGAAGCGTTCTCTCTTATTGAGAAGGAACGTGTCACAATTACAGCACTTGTGCCCCCCCTTGCAATGGTATGGCTTGACGCAATAGCTTCACGCAATAATGATCTATCTAGTCTGCAAGTTTTACAGGTAGGCGGTGCAAAGTTTAGCGCGGAAGTGGCCAAGCGTATACGCCCGGCATTCGGTTGTACATTGCAACAAGTTTTTGGTATGGCCGAAGGGTTAGTGAATTATACGAGACTTGATGATGCAGAAGATATCATTATTCATACGCAAGGAAGACCAATGTCAGAGTTTGATGAAGTTCGTGTAGTTGATGAATATGATAATGACGTAGAGACAGGTCAAGTGGGGAGTTTATTAACTCGTGGACCATATACAATCCGTGGATACTATAAAGCTGAAGAACATAACGCTAAATCCTTTACTTCGGATGGTTTTTACCGCACGGGCGATCTTGTCAAAATAAATGAGCAAGGTTATTTAGTGGTTGAAGGACGCGATAAGGATCAGATTAATCGTGGTGGAGAGAAAGTTGCGGCTGAAGAAGTTGAAAATCATCTGTTAGCTCATGCAGCGGTACACGATGTTGCAATAGTATCTATGCCAGACGATTATTTAGGTGAACGTACTTGTGCTTTCGTTATAGCTCGCGGGGAAACACCGACTGTAGGGCATTTGAAAATGTTTTTAAGAGATCGAGGAATTGCGGCATATAAAATTCCAGATCGAATTGAATTTATAGACTCGTTTCCACAGACTGGTGTCGGAAAAGTGAGTAAGAAAGAATTACGGAAGGCAATTGCTGAAAAACTTAAATCTACCATAAAGTAATAAATGACAAATAAATATTCTTAACAATTCGAAAGGAAGTGATTAGATGGCTATTCCAGCTATCTCAGTATACCCAATGCCATTAGAGTCAGATTTACCAAATAATAAAGTAACGTGGAAGCCAGATCCGAAACGTGCTGTTCTTCTTATTCATGACATGCAAGAGTATTTTCTTGATGCATATCATGCAGAGGAATCACCAAGAGTAGAACTGATTTCAAATATTCAATCTATCAGAAAAACATGTAAGGAAATTGGTGTTCCTGTCGTTTATACTGCACAACCAGGTGGACAAACGCCAGAGCAAAGAGGATTATTGCAAGATTTTTGGGGGGCGGGTATTCCTGATGGGCCTCACAAGAAGAAAATTGTAGATGAGCTCACTCCTGATGAGAATGATATTTTCCTTACAAAATGGAGATATAGTGCTTTTAAGAAAACAAATCTTCTAGAGATTTTACATGAACAAGGGCGTGATCAGCTTATTATTTGTGGGGTTTATGCACATATTGGATGTCTTTTAACGGCATGCGAAGCATTTATGGATGGGATACAACCATTCTTCGTCGCTGATGCGGTTGCTGATTTTTCACAAGAACATCATAAACAAGCTTTGCAGTACGCATCTGAGCGATGTGCAGTAACTATAATAACGAATTTATTATTAAAAGATTTACAAAGTTTAAAAGAAACGTCTGCAGCAGAAGAAAATACAGGATTCACATTACAATCGGTACGTGAACAAGTTGCTGAATTGCTTCGTGAATCACCAGCAGATATTGGAGATAACGAAGATTTATTAAATAGGGGGCTTGACTCAGTTAGAATTATGAGTTTAGTAGAGAAATGGCGCCAAATAGGTGTAGAAGTTACATTCGCAGATTTGGCTGAGCGTCCAACAATTTATGACTGGTTTAATTTGGTGTCCTCCCAAGAGGAAAAGGTGCTATCAAATACAGATAGATAAAGGGGTAAATACGAATGTCTCATTGTCAAAAGGTTCGTCATTCATTGTCAGGTGCGCAAACGGGTATGTGGTTTGCGCAGCAACTTGATCCGAAAAATCCAATTTATAATACGGGTGAATACATAGAAATACATGGTTCAGTTGATGTGAAAACATTTGAATTAGCTGTGCGTAAAGTTGTAATGGAAGCTGAATCTTTACATGTTCACTTTGAAGAAGATGAGAAAGGGCCATGGCAAGTTATCGATGATTCACCTGAATTTCATATGCATATTATTGATGTTAGTACTGAAGAAAATCCCCAAAAAGCCGCTGAAGCGTGGATGAAAGTGGATTTATCTACGCCAGTGAATCTGAAAAAGGACAAGCTGTATACGGAGGCGCTTTTTAAAGTCGCTTCCAATCGTTTCTTCTGGTATCAGCRCATCCATCACATTGTGATGGATGGATACGGATTTTCTTTACTTGCGCAAAGAGTAGCAAGAGTATATACGGCATTCATGAATAATCAATCGTATGATGAGAGATCATTTGGTTCTTTATATACCATTTTAGAGGAGGATGCTGCGTATCGTGCATCGGAGCAATTTGAGAAAGATCGTAGCTTTTGGTTAGAACGGTTCCAAGATCAACCAGAAGTAGTAAGTTTAGCGGAACGTGCTCCTAGAACATCGAAGACATTTCTACGCCAACCAGCACATTTGTCTCGTTTAAGTACAGAATCTTTGCGGAAGGTTGCACATGATTGTAATGCGAATTGGCCGGATCTTATCATTGCTGCAACTGCTATCTATATACACAAGTTAACAAGTGCAGAGGATGTAATTTTAGGTTTACCGATGATGGGGCGTTTAGGATCAGCATCGATCAATATCCCTGGTATGGTCATGAATGTAGTCCCGCTTCGCTTGTCTATAGGCTCTAATATGAGTTTTGCTGAGATTGTCGGGCAGGTTTCTAATGAGGTTCTTGATATACGTTTTCATCATAAGTATCGTCATGAAGAATTACGCCGAGATCTTAAATTATTGGGAGAAAATCAAAGGTTATTTGGTCCAATGACTAATGTGATGCCATTTGACTATGCCTTGAGTTTTGCAGGAAATCATGGGGTTAAACATAATCTTTCGGCAGGACCGGTTGATGATCTTTCAATAAATGTGTCAAACGAGTTTGGTGAAAACGGCTTAAGGATTCATTTTGACGCAAATCCTGAGGTGTATAACTTAGAAGAGCTACTAACTCACAAGAAGAGATTTATGAATTTTCTGGAAGAAGTCTCGAATCTTCAAGTAAATTCACCGATTGGAAATCTAGAGCTCTTACTTCATGAGGAACGCAAGCTAGTTTTAGCCGAATGGAATCAAACTATGAAAGAAAGTTCATTCGTAAGTGTACCTGCTCTCATTGAAAAACAAGTAAGTAAATCTCCTGATGCTATTGCTGTCGTATGTGATGGACTAGAACTTACTTATAAAGAATTAAATGAACAGGCAAATCAACTTGCTCATTTCTTGTTAGAACGGGGCGTTCAATCTAAACAATTTGTAGCGTTAGCATTTCCAAGATCTGTAGAAATGGTTATCGGGATGTTAGCAGTTCTTAAGATGGGAGCAGCATATTTACCAATTGACCCAGAATATCCAGAGGATCGAATTACGTATATATTAAGCGATGCTCAGCCTGCTTGTATC
>NZ_JBFTMC010000147.1:0-8611 GCF_056396765.1 Bacillus sp. 05T22 | reverse complement strand
TATGCTATATTCTTATTCGCCTTTTTCTAACAGTAGAACCACGAATCTTGGCGAAGACATTGGTTTTTGCCCTGTCCTGGGGTCCGTCCTCGCTTTTTATTCCACGGTTCCCTTGACCACGAGCCTCCGAACCCTCAAACTCCCAAAGCCAACCCCAGCGGGCAAAAACCGCCCTTCTGGGGCCACCTCTGGCGAGTTTGCATGAGGGTTCCCCTCATCGTCAAGGAACTTTCGCGGCATAAACGCCAGGACTCAGCGATTCCACATGCGCCGCCACCACGATTCCTTCTAAATGCATTTTTTATTCAATTCAATAATTATTGCTAACAATAAATAAAAAGCTAATTTTCATAGAAAATTAGCTTTTTAACTTTAATATTCACATAAAATTATACCTATAATTTCACTTACCATATTTTAAAACTTCTTAATAAAAAAACAGAACATTAAAGTGTATTATATTTTTTCACTTGTAATGGAATAGTTATAACATATAAATCTACAGCATAATAAGTAATCCAAATCCCTTTACCTTCAACATCAAGTTTTGATTGGTAAAACTGTTCTAAAATTTTTCTTTTCCCCCATCTTTCAGGGAACCATTTGAATACTTTAGGAACATTATATTTTTTATTAGACCATACCTTTAATCTCCATAGAACTAAAATAACTGTAATCAGGATAATAAAATTAATAAACTCAGAATATGAAGCTTTTAAAAACATATATCCTCTACCTTTTTATTAGAAATGTAACAACTTATCCTCTTAAAATAGCCTTTTTCACAATAAAATACATTATAGAAAATAGTAAACAAGTACCTACTATGCCAAAAGTCGCAATTGAAATTTTACCTTTTTTATTCATACTAATTATCTCCTTAAATCCTTAATAACAAGTTCTTTACCAAATCTCAAAAAATCATTTTCTAAATAATCTCGCGAAAAAACCTTTTTGTTCTGTAGATGCCGTTAATAATTTTGTTTCTTGTACTTCTCTAATTGTTTCAAGTAACTTCTGATCACGGTTCTCTAACTTATTGTCAATATAATCTTGTTGTTTTTGTAGTTGTTCAATTAACAATTTATTAAATTCCTCTTGTTTCTCACTATATTCTCTAAGTCTACTAACTTCATTTTTTAACGCTTTTAATTCTTCAGCTAAAATTTCTCCAACTTCTTTACTAGGTACAGGCTTTATACTTTCTCCACCTGTAGCAAAATAATGTTCAATTTGTTTTATTGAGTAATTCTGTTCTCTGTGTAATTGTTTAACCATCTTCATTTGCTCAAGAGCTTTCTCATTAAAAACATTATAGCCTGATTCATTTTTCTCTAAAGAAATATACGTCCTTAATTCTTTCATCCAATTTCTTATAACATTTGGCGATTCATCTAAACACAATGCAACTTCTTTAACAGTCATCGCTATATAACCTGGTTTTTCTTTACCTAGGTTTTCACTTTTATCCATCTTTTTACCCACCTTTAAAACCTAGATAAAAACCTAAGTTTTTTAAATATCAAGGGTTATTTTCAAAAAAATCAACCTTGATACCTAGGTATAAAACCTAGGTTTTTACTAATTCATTTTACTAAGGTTTATATCCTTCTGTCATATAAAAATAACGGAGTCCTTCACATCTCTAAGTCATACTTCATTTTCTTCTTAACAAATCATTATTTAATCCATATAGCGAAGACCATGGACGCGCCACATTTTTTTTCTAATAACCTTGCAATAAACCACAATTAAAATCATATTTTTGTTTTTTTAACATAATAAAACTCTATCAAAAGGCAAGTCATTTTATAAAATTGGAAATTCTGAATAAAAAAAGAGAGAAGAGCATAAGGGGTTTTTGGGCCCAACTAGGGGTTGGGGCTAGGCAGAGCCTAGCTTAAACGTGGGTACACGAAAATTTCCAAGATGTGTACTCACGGTCGACTCAAATTTTTCCAATTACACGTATTTTTCGTTAAAAGTAGAGTCGAGGTGTACACAAGGTACTCTTCATAGCATCAAATGTGCACCTGCTGTAGACATCATATATTTTATAAATTGTAATCAAACATTACTTTAAAATACTAAAAGAGATACATCTAAATTAAGTACACACAAGATTATAATTTAGAAACAAAAACAACAACAAAATATGATATATCATTCAGACGCTTTAAAATCCATTTTAAAGAATACAAATCTAAAATAATACTATTTGTCGTAGAAACAAAAATAAAAGCTTAAAAAGCAAAACAAACAGTTTTAAATGAAGGTTTTCGTTTGCTTTTGGGGTTGAGGCTGGTTCGTCGTATGGGGGCGAAACCCCACATATAACGTATTCTATCAATTTGGTAAGTGAAATTTTAAATCGAATCACTAGCGGTTCGGCTCGTATAATAGCAAATTCAAGCCGATGATCCCTAATAGTTGCTTTTGGATGTATCGGCTTGGTGCCACCAAAATTCGAGCCGAAAAAAGTTTTGCAAGGATGTAGCAAAGCGAAAAGGGTGGAGATTTTCTGAAGCAAAGCGGAGGAAAATACAACCCGTTCCTTGCGGAACTTTTAGCTCCCTATATATAGAGTGAGAAGGGACAAGCATACAAAAGTAGAAAAAAATCAGTAATACCAAGGGATTCGGGATTTTTTAAAGTTATCGAATTCGATAACTTTAGTTATCGAATTCGATAACTTTAAAGTTATAAAAAAACCTGTATGAAATTCATACAGGTTACACTAATTTTATTGGTAAATTTTTTAATTCTTTTGGTTTTCTTATAAACATGGTTTGTAATGTTTGATTAATATTGTCACGATCTCCACAAAGAATTACATTAGGGTTTATGTACAATGCATACATTCTAGCATTAATTCCATCTCTACCGGATTCAAAACGTCCAATTAGACCTTTCTCAATTAATTGCTTTACTAATCTACTAACTGTATTTTTACTAGAACCTATTTTTTCTGCTATTTCAGTTTGAGTCATAGGTAATTGTTCTTTTGCGTTAATATCATGAACAATACAGTTAGAACGAAAACCTATAAATCCAATGATTTTGTTTAAAAACATAATTTCTTCGTTTTTCAAATAATTATTTTGAATAAGATATAACCAATTCTCTTGAATGATTTGAGCAAATTTAGCTTTATTTTTTACTTTCCGTTCAGGTACTAACTTCATTCCATACGAATTAGCTTTTGCTTGAAGTTCATTTGCTAAATACATCTCTTCTTCTGACAAAATCTTTGAATTCTCAATATCTCTCAATCTTGAATTCCTTTCAGCTTGTTCTAAATTAACGAGCTTTGACATAATCTTTCTCCTCTTTTCTAAGATTTTCAACTAGAGAAGAGAAATATTTTATGTTATGATTCAATTATATATTTAATTGAATCATTATAAAAATCTCTTCATAATAATTGATTTCTCGACAAAATTAATTATAGCATGAGGAGATTTTTTTATGCATTTTAAAAATCATGGGTATGTAAAAGTTTATAGCTATGATTTTTTAAAACTTTATAATTTATTAATTAGATATAAAACCTAATTTTTTTAATACAAATCTCCAAATCTTTTCTTCTCCTGTCACTACAGAAGCTCTATCAACCATTCCTATGTGTAATTCTTTTGAATCCTTTGTATTAATTGTCGCTTCTAATTCGTATATATAACTTTTAGAATCTTTATCCAAAATAGGATACGGAGATACATAAGTTATTATTCCTGTTTGTTTGTCAGTATTCTTTAATTTAAAAGAATACTGTACTTTATCTCCTTTTTTAATTCCTTTTATCTCTTCAACTGGAAACAAAATTTTTACCTTTTTTTCATCGTCTTTTGGAATAATCGAAACTACCTCTTGACCGGGATCAACCAAATCACCTTGTTGTATGATAGAAGAAAATTGTACAATCCCATCCTTTTGCGCTTTTATAGTTGTCGTTTCATTTTGATTACGTAATCCATTCAGCTCTTGTTTTTTTACAAATATCTCTTGTTCTAAAGATTGAATTCGTTGATTGACTGAGATGATCATATTTTCTTTATACTGATTTAAAGCATCTTTCTTTTGTTCTTGTTTACCTTCTCTAGTAACATCAACTTTTTTTCTATCACTCTCTAAAATCTCTTTTCGTTGTTGAATTCGCTTTTCAACACTATTTTGTTGAGATTCTAAAGAATCTACTTTATCACCTGATAATTGCTGTTGTTCTTCTAAAAAGTTTTCTTTTTTTCTTTGTTTTTTAATAGATTGTAATTCTCTTTCAATATTTTCTTTTTCTGCAATTAATCCTTGTAAGACCTCATCTTGTTCATTTGATAGTTTACTATTCTTTATTACTTCTATTTCATTTTCTTTTTCATTTTGCAAAGATTGATATGCTTGTTCATATGCTTTATATTCTTCTCTGAACTTTGTATCTACTTCATTAGAAAAAGACAACTGATGAGATTGAATACTCTGTTTTAATTGTTCTAGCATCCCTTTTTGCCCTTCTAAATGTTGAACAATTTGATTCATTTGACTCTGCTTATCCGTTAATTCCGAATTCTTTAATTGAATCAAAGTGTCACCTTTTTTCACTTCATCACCAGACTTGACCGCAACAACATCTACAGTTCCTACAATTTGAGTTCGAGATACACTTATCATCGATTTACCTTGTATCATTGCAGTTCCTTTACTAACGATATCTAATTTTCCAACATAAGCCCAAATCACAAATCCAAATAAAACTGTAAGAAGAAAACATAATAATCCAGCAATAAAACGAGGTGGCTTTCTTTCCAATAACTCCACACTATCCGTTAATTGATCAAAAGAATAAATTTTACTCATATTGAATACCTCGCACTACATGAGATTGTAATTCTATATGTTCTGCATGAACTGTTTGATTCTTCCACAAACTGTAATATTTATTTTTATTAAATAATAATTCTTCATGAGAACCTCGTTCTATAATATTTCCTTTTTCCATTACAAAAATTTGATGTGCATGTTGAATTGTACTTAATCTATGAGCAATCATAATAACCGTTACTCCTTCTGAACCTAAGAATTTCAACATATCAGTAATATTTTTTTCAGTTGTAGAATCTAAATTACTTGTAGCTTCATCTAATATTAGGATATCAGGTTTTTTTAATAAAGCGCGTGCAATTGCCAAACGCTGTCTTTGTCCACCTGATAAATTAGATGCATTTTCTTCTAAGAAAGTATCATAACGTAATGGTAATTCACTAATAAAATCATGTGCAGACGCTTGTTTACATACTCTAATAATTTCTTCTAAATTAACTTTTCGTTCTAGTCCAAAACATAAATTATCATAAATAGAAGCACTAAAGAAAAACGATTCTTGAGATACATATGCAATTCGATCTCGTAATGCCGTTCGATTTAACTCTTTAATATGATAATCATCATAATATATATCACCTTGTTTTAACTCGTAATAATTCATTAGCAATTTTGAAATTGTTGTTTTTCCAGAACCACTTTCCCCTACGAAAGCGACTTGACTACCTGCTTTAATAGAAAAACTTATATTATTTAATACATTATTACGTGTTCCATAACGAAATGTAGCATTCAAACATTCAATATTTCCAGATAACTGCTTAGGAGAAACCCTATCATGTTCTTTTTCACTTTTTTCAGCTTCTAAATCAAAAATTTCATTTAATCTTTCTCCTGCAACTAAAGCAGATTGCATAGTTGGTTGGATAGATATTAAATTTTCAATTGGATCTAAAAAGTATGCTAAAAGCGCATTATATGTAATTAATTCACCAATAGTCATATTTCCTTTTAATACTTGAATAGCACCAATCCAAAGAATAATAATTCCACCTATTAATTCGAGACCCATTTTAATAGACCCTTGAATATTAGATAACATTCCTAATTTAAATACACATTTCAATAAATTAACAAATTTACTTTCTGTTTGAAAAAATATTTCTTTTTCAGCATTATAAGATTTGACTGTCGCAATCCCACTTAAAGACTCTACTAAATATGAAGTTAATTTTGCATTACTTTCCATTTCTTCTCTATTCATATTTTGATATGGTTTATGAAATATAAAAATAATACCAACATAAAAAGGAATCAATAAAAGAGTTATTCCAAATAAAATCGGACTATGTATATATAACAAAACAGAACCAAATATTACCATAAAAGTGTCGATCATCAATGTAACTGTTATAGTTGATAATGCATCACGTATTTTACTCGCATCCATAAAGCGAGAAATAATTTCTCCAACTTTTCTTGTTTCAAAAAAATTCATAGGTAATCCCACTACATGACGATAATATCCAAGCATTAATTTTATATCAATTCTTCTACTAAAATACAAAACTAAATAAGAACGAAAATAAGAAAGCAACACTTTGAAAATATATAAAATAATAATCCCTATAGATACAATATGAAGTGTTTGTATCAAATCATTTACAAGAATATCATCAATTAAAAACTTAAAATAAAATGCTCCTGCAAAACCAAACAAGTTAAAAAAGATAGAAACCAAAAATAAAGGAACTAATAAATTTGATTGATGTTTTAATAAAGAGAAAAATCGAGAAAATGTACTTTGAGAAACTTCCCCCTTTTTAAAATTTTGTCCAGGTTGCATTAAAACAAGAATACCTGTCCAAATTTGACAAAATTCCTCCAATCTATAAGTAATAAGCCCTTTCCCAGGATCAGCAATATAAATTTTATCCTTTTTTATTTTGTAAATCACCACATAATGATGTAATCCACCATCAACTATTACATGAGCTATAGCTGGTAAAGGTATCTCTTTTAAAGCCTCTTGTTCTGTTGCTTTAACACCTTTCACATCAAATCCTAATCTTTCACCGGCTTCTATCAAACCTTTAACATTTGTTCCTTGTAAATCTGTTCCTGCTATTTCCCTAATTTTTGAAATAGACATCGTAAATCCATAATGACGTGCAATCATGGATAAACAAGCTGGTCCACAATCTTTTAAATCATGTTGTTTAATACACGTAAATTTTCCCTTCAAACCTTTTCCTACTTTCTAAAGTAAATTAATCAACAAAAAACTAAAAAAAGTTTTTTGCAAATATTTCAAAAAAACATTGGACATCCAACCACTTATTAGTATAATAAAACTATATCCATTTTTCAAAATATTAGGAGGAATAGTTATTATGAAAACAATTAAAAATCTTAAACAATTAAACGAACAAGAATTACTAAATGTTGACGGCGGAGGATGGAAAACTAAAGTAGTTACAAAATTCATTCCAGGTGTAGGTGCAGTTATGACTGTTGTTTCAGCAGGAAATGCAGTTTATCAAGTTGGAAAAGGAATTAAAAAAGGCTGGAGCGAAAACTAAAATTTAAGTTTTTAATTAACGAAATAAAAAACATTTAATCGTAATATAAAAATAAAAAGATGGAGTTTTTGATATGAAAACAACTAAAAATTATAATTTACTTACAACACAAGAAATGTTAAATACTAACGGTGGTAGTGCCGATGACATTTATAATGGAATCGGATACTGGATTGGAAAAGCTGGTAAACAATATAAAAGAGCAAGTGATAACTACAATAAAAACCGAAATAAATATTGTGGTAATTTATCTAGAAAAGATTGCTAGTAATATAAATCTAAATACTATCTAATAAAAAAATCACTCAAAATACAGAGTTATATATTATATCTCATATATTGAATATTAAAATCGGAAAGATATCGCTTTTTCTAATTATTTCGATATATAATTAATAAAAAAAGATATAATCACTTATAACTCTGTATTTTTTTAATTATAAAAATATCTTACTCATAAAATAAGGAGAAGCAATTATGAATAAAATAAAATATATTAAACTAACTAAAAAAGAATTATTAAATATAAATGGCGGCAATATTAAATTTACATCAACAAATGCATCATATTATCCTATGAAATGGGGTAAAAGTGCAGGGAAATGGATTATATCTAAAATTAAATAATAAAAATAAAAACTATAATTACAATTACTAAAATTCCCTCCTACCTGTAATATTAGAGTATTTTAATATTAAAAAATAATTATTATGTAATATTAAATTGAATTATTATATAATGAAAAGTAATTATTTAAAAATCGGAGTGAATATTATGCAAAGTTTAAAATTAATAAAATTTAACATATGGATATTCGGAATACTATTTATTACTAATGCTATTGAATTTATTTCCGTACTTAACACAGAACATAAATTTGATTGGTTCAGAATTATTTGTGCAATTGGATTTTCCTTAGTATTTATAAAAAATCTATTCGATCTTAAAAATAAAAATTATAAAACTACATAATTAATATCAAGTTAAAAGCACTTATAAAACGTTAAAAAGTGCTTTTTATTTTTTACAAATGCGAATGTAAACTTTTGTATATTTGTTTACATTCATTTTGTTGATTTCATTGGGTTTATTTCACTTCATCTATTTTCTTCAAAAACACTAGCAAAAGTATACATTCAAAACATGATGAATAAAGATATTAGAACACCCGTGATCAAAAAAGAAAAAGCTAGATTCATGCTAGCTTTTTTACATA
>NZ_JBFTMC010000146.1:0-9878 GCF_056396765.1 Bacillus sp. 05T22 | reverse complement strand
CTCATAGGATATACTGTTATAAAAAATTTATTCTTATAAATATATAGCAATTAACTTGACCCATTATTATCAGTACTTTTAATAATAAAAGTTAAAGATGTTTATCATAATTTCAATTCAAATGGTTTTATATATTTTCAACCGAATATTGTCTAAAGGAACTGGAGACATTACTAAATATGAAAGGAGGGAAAACCATGAAGAAAAAATTGTCATCTATTTTAGGTGCCCTATTACTAACTATTATGCTTTTTGGTACAAGCATCCATGCTGAATACGATGGATATAATACGGATAGAGTTAACAATAATAATATTACAACTCGAGTTAATGACAATAACATGAATAGAGTTAATTATGATACTAGAACTCGAAATGTGAATACAACAAATGATTTGAATAATAATCGTAAAAATAATAATTGGGCATGGCTTGGTTTATTAGGACTAGTAGGTTTATTCGGTCTTAGAAGAAAAGAAAAAGAACCAGAAAGACGTTAATGTAGAACATTGCATTTAACTTAAAAAGATACTTATTCATCAAAAAAATGCAAAATGAATAAACTATGAATCGCCTTTAATCAGGCGATTTTTTATTTTTTCAAAATCAATAATAATTATATAAAAACGGATACTATTCAATGAATTTCTTAACTTGATGGTAATAGAGCGGTACGTCCATTTAACGAACAACGCTTCTTTTTTATACCGTCGCTTCTCTTACCCATATCTGACATTGTCGAAAATAAAAAAGAAGAATACTCCTTCAAGTATTCTTCTTTTTCACTATTATTTCATATAACCGTTGCTATCAAAATAGTATTTTGTCCCGTTAATTACTAATGATTCATTTGTTGCAAGTCCATAATCTCCTGGAATAAAATACATCCATTTTCCTTGTGCGTTTTGTTCCCAACCTGACTTTTGAACTAATTTTCCTCCTGGAGCAAATAAATACCATCTTGCTCCTGCAGAACCACGGTCTATCACTATCCATCCATTTGTAGTAGAATTAATGCATTTATTGCCTGGATCAACCATAATACGTCTAGAAATATAATACCAATCTTGTTCAGATTTCACCCAACCATTATATATTGAGTTTCCATTATCGGCATATAAGTTAAAAACCCATATTTTAGAAGGGCACGTCCCTACTGTTTCTAGTTCCTTCCATTCTCCATCAGTTCCAGCTACATATGTATTAGCTGCAAAAGCATTTGTAGTAGGATAAATAACAAAAATAACAAAACATAATATATTGTATACTGAATTTCATAATAAATAACCAAAATTATACACTTTGAGAGACACCCATAAAAATATAGGAAATACTCTTATTAAAAGCACCGACTAGATTCACTTCAATAAGAAGATATTAATTTATAAAAAAATGTCTTAGCATTTTTTGTTTTGCCTTATGACTTACCCATATCTTATATTGTGTGTAACTGAGCCAATCGCCAAATCCCTTGATACCAATGAATTTATAAGACTTTCTTTTTTGAGTTACACAGTACGAAATTTATGGGCAACTATATAAAAACAAAAGAAAAAACAATGATTAGATTTTAAACCTAGTCATTGCTTTGTCCATTGCATCTTGGTTTACACCTATATAACGTAGCGTGACCTTCTCAGATGAGTGATTGAATATCTCCATAAGTAATGCGATGTTCTTTGTTTGCATGTACATATGATAGCCATATGTCTTTCTTAAAGTATGTGTACCAATCTCATCTAATCCAAATTCCGCTGCCGCTCCGCTTAATATCTTATATGCCATGCTGCGACCGATTGGACAGTTCTTCCCTTGCCTGTTTCGTAATAGATATTCATCATCTTCTCTTTCTTCATTGAACCATTTTAGTTCTCTTTTTAGTGATGATGTAATTTGTATTCTCTTTTGTTTGCCTGTTTTCTTTTCACGCATAGATATATGACTTCCTTTTACATCACCAACCTTTAACTTTAGTATGTCACTAATTCTTAATCCTGTATTAATGCCCATAATGAACAGAATATAATTGCGCTCGCTCTTTTCCTTAAAGTAATCTTTTAATTGTTGTATTTGCTCTGGATCACGTATTGGCTGAACAAAATTCATTATTCATTTCCTCCTGCTTCTTCTTTCTCGTAAACTTCGAGTCTAAGAGCAAAAGCAAGCTTATAAAATGCTCTAGCTTTAACACGTCGATAAGTTCGTTCACTCATCCCCAGTTCGTTATACACCATATAATCACAGATATCTTCATCTTCTAAATAGCGCTTAATAATGATGTCTCTTTGATTCCTTCCGGCTAATCCATTTCCAAAGCGGTTTAATGCTTGATCAATACGAAATGACATCTTTTCAAGCCATTCTTCTCTTTCACTTTGCTGTACATTTGCTATCGCAACATCTTCTAACGGTTTTCCAACATCGTGTGTAGGTCCATGATATCTAACTTCATAAGAAGGAGTGACTTTCATTTCTTTACGAATCATTCCAAACTGCCTATATATACGTACACTTTCAAGAACACCTTCTAATTTCTCTTGTGTTGCTGTTCTATCGATTTTTGGTAAGAAAGATAATTGTTTAGTCATGTAAGACCACTCCTTTTATTTATTAATTACTTTTGTCTTAATGCTCCACGTCTACGCTCATATCGTGGTCCACGAATCCCCATTAAATCCTCAATATCACGTGTGCTTAACTTTTCTTTTTGTTTTTTCTTATTTTTCTTTTTCCCTTGTTTTGATTGCTTTTTCCATTCACGTAATTGATCTCTTAGTGCTTTCATTCTCCCCATCTCCCTTTTCAAAATAAAAAGGACACCATATTCTCAAAACAGCTRTAATTGCCGTTTTTATGAATTGGTGTCCTCTAGTTTTCTAGCCGGACTATATTCTTTTTTCATTCACTTTAAAATACTAGCTTGTACAAAAATATTTCTCCAAGCATTATCAACTTGATATTTATCCACCACTTTTGCACGACGAGCAATAGCTTTCTTTATTTTTCTCTTCTTTAAACTTGTCATTCCTCTAACCTCACTTTCTATTAAAAGGATTATTTTGTTAAGAACTTTATTCCAATTTATAACCGCTATCTTTTTCTTTTATTTTCCATTAAAATTAAATAAAAACATTTTGATAACATAGGAGAAAGCTATGAAACATAACATCAATCTATGGTCCTTTATTTGTTCCTTGATTTGTATTGGTTTATTCCGTTTATATTTTGAAATCCCATCTGAAATATTCAAATTTTTTACGGATTCACTACACATTCACCCTTTATTCATTTTACTAGTTTTAACAATAGGAACTTTTTTTGCTGGCATGATTGACTTCTCTAAGATAAATAATTGGGTAGCGATGCTTAGAAGCATAGTAACAGTCCTACTAACATTTTCATTATCTGTATTTCTAACACTTACTTTGATTGTAGGATATGCGTTAAGCTAAAACGCAATTTAAAGACAAGACTGAATAAAACTCAATATTCCGTCAATACTGTAGACAACCCATTTCTTAACCTATTCCACAACCCGAGCAGTTAGCTTTTGCTAGCTGCTCTTTCGTTAATCTTCTTCAAAGCTCCAGCCGCCATCAATATAATTTGCTGACCATTCTTTCCACTTTTGCTCTAGGAAATCTTCTACATCTTTATCTGTTTCTGGATAATACCCTAATTCATTTAATGTGAATGTTTCATCATGCTTTGCACCAGCATAACCAATACTTAATGTGAAACGCACTTTTGTATTTGGATCCATATCCATTCCCCTTTTCTACAAAATGAAATTTTTGTTCGTATTTTCGTCATATTTCCGAAAAATTTTCATCAACTTACAAAATATGACACTATTTCTATTTCTTAATTGGTATTATCTAGTATATCAATTAGGTTATAACACTTGATTGATAGATAACCAATATAGAATAGGAGATGTATGTATGTTAAAAAAATTAGCTATCGGAACATTAGCTATCGGAATTTTATTGCCTGGAAACTTCGCACATGCCACGTCGCCTCAACAAGTGCATAACCCCTTAGAAATTAAACCACTAGTACAAACGTCATTACTCTCAGAACAATATTCTTATAGTTTCTCAAGTTTATCTGATCCTAGACAATTCGGTTACATCTATGTGAATAATGCAGGACATATCACTTTTAATGTTGATCAAAAAACAGTTGATGGTAAAAGAATAACGTACGCCTTCTTAAAAATGGAACCAGATGGTTCTTCGACTATCTTCGGTTCTGGTACATTTAAAGGTACTGGTTCATTTACTTTTACAACTAATAAGCCAGCTCCTGTAGGAACTTATATGCTGTATGTAAAAAAAGTGGACTCTATACGTTCCTCTGATTCATCAGGAACTATCACATTTACCACACCTTGATAGTCATACACTTCTCTAAAAAAGAAATCCTTTGACGAAGCCGTCAAGGGGTTTCTCTTTTCTAATCCCCCAATAATTCTCTTATTCTATAAAATAGCGTTTTTGTTTAGTTTTCCTTTATTTCAATACTCCATCCATATTTACAAGTTCGCTTGAATGTATCATCATTTATTTCTAAAGTGCCTTCACCATTTCCGACCTTATCGTTACCGCATTCAGGACATTTCGCATATTTTCTAGTTAATTTAAGTGTACTTACAACATTCATTATTAATCCTCCTCAAGTTCCGTAACAGTTAAGTAATTTCTTGCTTTCTTCTTCTTTGCCAATCTGCTTTGATAAGCTGGTGTCATGTAAAAGTGAACTGTTTTAGGAAGTACGCCCATATGCTGAGCGCATTCCTTTATGGTCCCGATACATATCAATGACTCACCTTTATAAACGACGTACTCCTTTTGGTTCACTTTTCAACTCCCCATTTCTACTAGTTGCGATAGGTAAGACTTTGAAGTTATCTCTATCTTTTCCCCCGCTTAACACTGTACGTGCGACTTTCATCGCATACAGCGTCCCATCTTATTCTTTTATACTAAAGTAACTAGATTACAAGCTTTACGGAGTTTGTTTATTTTCTTCAATTGTTTATCGTTCAATTGAAGTATTCTCATATACGTTCTAATCGTCTCTTCATTTGTAGCATGAATCAGTCTGTGGACAAATTCATATACAATAATTAGGTTATTGAACTCGTCAGTTCCTCCCATACCTTTCGGTACTTTGTGATGACAGTGTGCTTCATCAGCTAGCAAAAAGATTCCTATGACAGCACATTTTCCATTTTGCATGGAATATCTCGACATTCTGTTATCTGTATACTCCATGCTTTTCCCTATGGTGGAGGATAACAACATTTTTTGCATTTCATTGGCAATGTTGCCTTTTAAACTTTTGATGAGTTTCTGTCTTCCTTTTCTAGTGTAATTACATATATCTTGACTAAAACTTTGAGGGAATCGTGTTTGTATGTCTGCTAGTGGATATACATGATTACCTGCTATTTCAAAGGTTCTAAAATTGTTCTTGTGTAATTTTTTGTATAATGTATTAGCATTGGTAGGAATTTTATATTTTCCTATTGATTTTAGACGATTAAACAATATTTTCGAGAGACGAAAGGCTATTTCAGCAAAGTCTATATTCACCTGTGTTGCAATTCTGTAGTAGTTTTTTATACCAAGCACGTAAGAATTATAATCCTGTACCGTTTTTCCTGATGGACTCTTTTGAATTGCTTTAATCCTTGTTTTTGCTTTTTCAAGGATGTCCTTTTTCTTTTTCTCGCTTACATGTGTGTTTGCCACATATCTTTTGCGCTTTTTAACAGCTTTGATAGAGAATCCCAGAAAATCCGAAGATTTTCTTTTCAGATTAGTTATAGTTGATTTTTCCTTAGATACATCAAGGTTTAATTGATTTTTGAGATACCCTTCCACTGCATGGAATATTTTTGTTGCAGATTGATGGTTGTTGGTAAATATCTTGAAATCATCTGCATACCTAACTATATACATTCTTTTCAGTTTTGCTTTTGATAAACGGTAGTTTTTAGTTTGTACTGTATGTGGTTTTCTTGTTTTGATATTCTCCCACTGACTAGATATCCACCAATCTAAATCGTTTAGTACAACATTACTAAGTAATGGACTTAGGATTCCTCCTTGCGGAGTTCCTTTTGTGGGAATACCTTCTCCTTTGATTGGTGCTTTTAACATTTTCGAGATGATTGTCAGTACCCTTTTATCAGTTATACCTATGTTGTATAGTTGTTTTAATAATTTGGAATGGTTTACGTTATCAAAGAAACCTTGTATATCAATATCTACTACGTGACTATATCCCCCTCTATTTATCAAAAATTGACACCTAGCCATTGCATGGTGTGTTGACCTGTTAGGTCTAAATCCATATGAATGCTTGTAGAATTTTGCCTCACATATTGGTTCTAGAACCTGTTTGAACATTTGTTGTATCAATCTATCTCTCATAGTAGGTATTCCTAATGGGCGTTTCTTTCCATTTGGTTTAGGTATTTCTACCCTACGTACCGTGTTAGGTTTGTAGTCTACAAGAGCTTTTCTTATGTTATCAACAAAAGAATCTACATCTTTCATTTTATAGTGGTCGATTGTAATACCATCTGTTCCTTCGGTTTTAGAACCGGTGTTAGTCTTTATATTTCTATATGCTAGTAGAATATTTTCTTTTGATACTATGTGCTTATATAAATTCACACCTTTAGTAGCATTGTTTTCGCTACGTTGATATAAATCATCAAACACTTTTTGCATGTCGTAATATTCTGCATGTCGTAATGTTGTACTCACCGATGTATTAATTCCCCTTTCTTACGAAAAGTCCCATCATCTTACTCGATCCTGTGAGTTACATCTAGTTAATTTAGTTTTCAAAGAACAAGACTAGGGACTATCCCTCCACATTCGTTACATACTTCGTCGGTACTGTGTCCCCACCTTCACAAGAATGAAGCAATTTCGGTTCGTTAGAACCTTATATGCATCTGTCCGCTAGTAGGCGTTGTTGACAGTTTCTTGTTTACCACGTTCCGATTGACCTAGCTATACATATATCCTTAGGTGCTTGCTTTAAGCCTGTTATCTTTACATCCTCATCGTTAGATGTTCCGAATTTCATATTATTTACTCTTACTTTTCGGTAGATAACGTCGTCATTGACGACATACACATTTCTAATGCATTAAGCGTTTAGACCCGTACATTCGCAAGTTCGCCAGTCCATTCAGACATTCTCACCATAGATATTTTGTAGCATCCCGACCTATCCATTACCATATGATTTCTCACTTAGGTTTTGTTCAGCCGACTTCACCTAGCTTCATACAATTTGCGACTACTATCACGCCTCGCATGTAGGAGTATCAGATAAGTAGTTTCAGCTCAACCTGACGGCTTTCATTCCTACTCTCAGTCAATCCGTTGTTGTCATCAAATTGATAACCCTCCTATTTCGTGTTTACACACTTATAAGGAAACGTGTCGCACAAATAGCGTTTTTATTGAAAACTCACTTTGATTCACTTTGTTTATGGTATAATCTGTATAATTCATTTTTCAAGAAAGGACAAAGTAATGAGAGCATACTTTGGGATCACTTCATTTTTATTAACTTTAATCGTATTTTTCGGTCTATTATCTATGCGTACAAACGGTTATATACTTTTTTTAATACCTATCTCAATTATTTTAGCTATTTTTGCTCCAAAAGGTACATCGAAAAAAGTCGCTGTAGCTAGTTTAGTAATTTCATGTATTATTTACGCTCTCATATTCGGCCTACTTTTTATCATTGGTTGGGGATTGGCAGAATCAAAATTAAACTAATCCCCTTTTTTTCCAAATAACGATTTTGTTAAAATTTCACTTCAATTCACTTTGACTATGGTTTAATCTGTATAATTCATTTTTTCAAGAAAGGATAAAGCAATGAGAGAATACTTTGGTTTCATTTCAATGTTTTTAACTTCAATCTTATTTTTCGGTCTGTGTATAGCCGGTCCTTTTTTAATTTTAATACCCATCTCAATTGTTTTAGCTATTTTTGCTCCGAAAGGTACAGCCAAAATATTCGCTTTTGTTGGTTTAATAATTTTAGGTATTTTCTACGCTTGCATATACATCTTCATTTATTTTATTGATTAGGGATTAGCTGAAACTCATCTCAGATAATCATCTTTCTCCAAAATAAGGATTTTGTCTTGTTTTACAATCTGCAGTGTTTCTTTAAAAACTCTTCCAACTCATTGATCCATTCCAACGTAAATTGCGTTGGTTCTTCAATCATGTCACCCATGACCGAAACTATATTTCTATAAGTCGCTTCTGCTTCATCTTTTCCTCAAGTACAACTACACGATCATTGTAATTTTGCGGATGCTGCGCTTTAATGTCTTGATCCAACGCCTTTTGCATTTTAAATAGTTCGGATAAATCAATTCCTTTTTTATTCATCTTGAATCAGCTACAAATCAATTATTTTATCTTTTCAGTAAACTTAGTATCCACACTTTTCATGATTTACATGAAGAGATTAATGGTTTTTACAAATGTGAAGAAGGAAATAAGTTTATCGCTATCAATAATAATTTATCAGAAACTATGCAAAGGACAGTTTGTGCTCACGAATTGGGACATGCTGTCCTTCACGAAGAAGTAAATACTCTATTCTTACGAAAAAATACTTTTTTATCTGTTGATAGATTAGAAATAGAAGCCAATACCTTTGCTGCATTTTTATTAATAGACAAAAATACCATTATTCCAGGTGATACAAAAAAATGTATCACCTATAAAAATAACATTCCTATAGAACTCTTAAAGTTTTATAAAATTTATTAAAAGAGGAAGTTGTTTTGATTATTGATTTAGCGATTGAAAGAGAAAAAAGACAGAAACAAAAAGAAAATTAACTTGTAAAATTGCCTATCGTTACGCGAGTTTACGAAGAAGATGGAGAAATTAAATACGAAATAGAAGGATATATAGACACACCTGTTTCTTAGTTAAAAGAAAAATAAAGGAGGGAAAATCATGGCGTCTTTCCGAAAATACCAAACAAAAGATGGAGCTAAATGGCTCTACAAAATTTACACCACTATTGATCCGAAAACAGGAAAGAAAAAACAAACAACAAAACGTGGTTTTAAAACAAAGAAAGAAGCTCAACTTCATGCTGCGAAGGCTGAAACAGAATTAAGTAACGGGACTTTTATAGAAGATAAAAATGTGATGATTTCTACATTTTTGAATGATTGGCTTATAACCTACAAAAAAGGAAAGGTTAGAAATCATACATACAATCTTCACAAAACAGCAATAAACAAGCATATCGTTCCGTTTTTCGGATCGTATAAGGTATTCGATATTACACCTTCACTCTGTCAAAAATTCGTGAATCACCTCTTAGAAGAAGGGTATAGTGAAAATAGTGTTAAGAATTACACTGCACCTTTAAAAGGAGCTTTRCTCAAAGCTGTTGATTTGCAGCTTATTCAACAAACACCTTTCCGCGGAATTGTCATTGCTAAAAGTGATACTGAAGACAAAAAAATTAAGCATTTAGAAGGACAAGAAGTGAATACATTTGTTCAAAAATTAAAAGATACAGAACCTCATTATTTCTCGTTGTTCTTTACACTACTTCACACAGGAATACGCAAGGGTGAGGCACTGGCTTTACGATGGGATAATATTGATTTAGAAGAAGGAACAATAAGTATCCGTCACACCTTCACTTATGATTATAAAAACCTAGATAATCTATTCGCTAAACCCAAAACAAAAGCATCTTACCGCACGATAATCTTAGCAGATTTTTTAATCCAAATCTTAAAAAATCATAAACTTGAACAGAATAAATGTAAACTAAAATTAGGAGGGTTATAC
>NZ_JBFTMC010000145.1:0-9056 GCF_056396765.1 Bacillus sp. 05T22 | reverse complement strand
ATATTGAAGTGATCCTTCTACAGTTTCTTCGGTATTTTCTTTATAAAACATATCTTTCTCATCATTCTTTGCAGTGAAATGTGGTTGTTCTAGAGGTGTTGCGTATGAAATAATTGCTTTCATTGTAATGCCCCCTTTATGAGTTTAATTTCATTATAGCAACTCTTACAAAAAACTTCGAAGATTATATACATAAAGATAGTCGTTTTTCAAATAATAAACATACCATCATTTGGAAAGAAGGACGATGTATGAAGAAAATAAAGTGGAGCCTAATGGGCGGCGTAGCAGTGTTTGTAGTTGCGATTGTATTCTATAAACTGATTGTGTTAGCTGGTGGTTATATAATGGATGAAAAACGGCTTGTTTTCCACTCTTCATCACGTATCGTTGATCAGCGAGGAAAAGAAATTACGAAGTTATATGTAGAAAATAGAGAACTTGTACCAATTGAGCGAATTCCTAAACATGTAGCAGAGGCGTTTATAGCTGTAGAAGATGCTAGATTTTATGAACATTATGGAATCGATTATCCTTCTGTTTTTCGCGCGTTGTATAAAGACATTTTAGCAGGAGAGAAAGTGGAAGGCGGTAGTACAATTACGCAGCAGTTAGTTAAAAATGTTTTTTTAACTCATGAAAAAACATTTACACGTAAATTAAAAGAAGTGGCAATCGCTCTTCAATTGGAACATAAATATACGAAGCAACAGCTTCTTGAAATGTATATGAATCATATTTATTTTGGTCATGGTGCTTACGGGATTCAAGCAGCGGCGAAATTGTATTTTAATAAAGATGTAGAAAAATTAACAGTTGAAGAAGGGGCGATGCTTGCAGGTCTTCCGAAAGCACCGAATGGATATTCTCCCTTTTTATATCCAGAAAAGAACAAAGAGCGCCGTGATTTAGTTTTATCTCTTATGCATAAACAAGGATACTTATCAGCTGAGGAGAGTGTTCGTTACCAAGGAAAGACAATTGCTCTTTATAAAAGTTTAGATGAGCGAGAACTTGCTTATATACCGTATGTGGATATGGTTGTAGATGAAGCAGCACGCTTATATGGTTTGTCACATCAAGAAGTGCTTCGCGGAGGATATACATTTATTGTATCTATGGATGAAAAAATTCAAAAAGTAGCTTATGATCAATTTCAAGATGCACGAAATTTTCCAGGTAAAGAAAACGGGGCACAAGGTGCTTTTTTATTAATGGATAATGCAACTGGAGGAATTAAAGCCGCAATTGGTGGAAGAGAGTATGTCCCAAGAGGATTTAATAGAGTGTTTGCGAAAAGACAGCCAGGGTCTGTTTTAAAGCCGCTCATTGTGTATGCACCAGCGCTGGAAACGAAAAAATATAATCCGTATTCTTTATTAACAAATGAGCAAACATCTTTTGAAGGGTATGAACCACGAAATTATAATCATAGGTATTCAAAAGAAGTAACGATGTATGATGCACTCTTAGAATCGGGGAATGTACCGGCTGTATCTTTATTACATGAAATGGGTGTAGAGCAAGGGAAGCAATATTTAGAGAAGGGAAATATTCATATTGCAGAATCTGGTTTAAGTACGGCACTTGGCGGACTTAAAGAAGGGGTCTCTCCATTTGAACTTGTAAAGATGTACCGTGCGTTCTTAGCGAATGGAAAAATTATTGAGCCGCATGTTATTGAACAGGTACTCGATCGACACGGAAAGGTGATTGGAGAATCACCTAAAAACGAAACGAAAGTTTTTTCAAAACAAACAGCATGGTATATGACAAAAATGTTAGAAGGGGTTGTAAAGGAGGGGACAGCGAGAGCAGGAGTATATAACGGTGCATTAGCTGGGAAAACGGGTACAACGTCACTTCCTAATCAAAGTGAAGGCGCTAGGGATATTTGGTTTGTTGGATATACTCCAAGTTTAGTAGGCGCGGTATGGATTGGGTATGATCGTACGGATAAAGAACACCAACTTTATGRTGGAAAGCTATCTGCAACAGAATTATTTAAAAAGATTTTAACGAAGGCAAATGTACAAGATAATTCAAATTTCAAGCGGCCAAAAGATGTCGAAACAATTGGAAAACCAATCCGCCTAAGTAAAATTGAGAACGTGGAAGCACAGTTATCTTTTAGTCCATTTAGCTTGTTTACTGCAAAATTACACTGGACTCCACTTCCCGATAAACGGGTTGTATATAGAATCTATAAAGTAGAACAAGGGAAGCATATTCACGTTGGAACGGTAAAAGGGATTGGTGAGTATGAGGAAAAGTTTATTAACATATTCTCTAAACCAAGCTTTTATGTAGTTCCGTACAATCCACAAACAAATCGAGAAGGAGAAAAGACAAAAGTAGCTAAACCGTAATTTTTGCTTGTGATATAATAAGAATGTTGTGAAAATAGTAAGCGGTTTTACGAACGTTTGTGTCAATTTCATGAACAACGTACATAATGCTATGCATTTTGTTTTTACAAGCTGTATAGTAAAAAAAGATAAATAATAGGATAGGGTTCGTATAGGTAAGGAAGGGAGCAAGGGTCTTGGTAAGAAATATAAATGAGACATTTTTAAAAGCATGTATGGGGGAACAAACAGAATATATACCAGCATGGTATATGCGACAAGCAGGGCGTTCACAACCTGAGTATAGAAAGATAAAAGAGAAGTATTCTTTATTTGAAATTACACACAATCCGGAGTTATGTGCATATGTTACAAAGCTTCCAGTTGATCAATATAATGTAGACGCAGCGATTCTTTATAAAGATATTATGTCACCACTTCCAGCAATCGGCGTTGATGTTGAAATTAAATCTGGGATTGGACCGGTTATTGATAACCCAATTCGTTCTTTACAGGACGTAGAAAAACTTGGTGAAATTCATCCGGAAGAGGATGTTCCATACATATTAGATACAATTCGTTTATTAACAAACGAGATGTTAGATGTTCCGCTAATTGGCTTTTCAGGGGCGCCATTTACATTAGCAAGTTATATGATCGAAGGCGGACCTTCTCGTAATTACCACAAAACGAAGGCGTTTATGTATGCAGAACCGAAAGCTTGGTTTGCTTTAATGGATAAGCTTGCAGATATGGTAGTTACATATTTGAAGGCACAGATCAAAGCAGGGGCAAAAGCAGTACAAGTCTTTGATTCTTGGGTTGGAACAGTGAATGTAGCAGATTATCGTTTGTTTATTAAACCTGCAATGGAGCGTATTTTCACGGAAGTTCGCACGATGGGCGTTCCGATGATTATGCACGGCGTTGGAGCAGGACATTTAGCAAATGAATGGAATGACTTATCTCTTGATGTAGTCGGACTTGATTGGCGCCTGTCAATTGAAGAAGCGCGCGGGCGCGGCATTCATAAAGCAGTACAAGGCAATATGGATCCTTCATTCTTACTTGCACCATGGGACGTTATCGAGGAGCATGTAAAAACAATTTTAGATCAAGGAATGAAGCAGCCTGGTTATGTATTTAACTTAGGTCACGGTGTATTCCCAGAAGTAAATCCAGATACATTAAAACGCTTGACGACRTTTATTCATGATTATTCGAAAGCACAGTTAGCGAAGTAAAGGAGAATACGTGTATGAAAAAGAAAATTGGTTTGCTTGTAATGGCATACGGAACACCGTATAAAGAAGAAGATATTGAACGTTACTATACACATATTCGTAGAGGCAGAAAGCCAAGTCCGGAAATGTTAGAGGATCTAACAGAACGTTACTGTGCAATTGGTGGTATTTCTCCTTTAGCTACTATTACATTAGAACAAGCGAAAAAGTTAGAAAAACGTTTAAACGAAATGCAGGATAACGTAGAATTCCACATGTATCTTGGTTTAAAACATATTGRACCTTTCATTGAGGATGCTGTACAAGCTATGCATAACGATGGGATTGAAGAGGCAATTGCCCTTGTTCTTGCTCCGCACTATTCTACGTTCAGCGTAAAATCATATGTCGGCCGAGCGCAAGAAGAAGCAAATAAGCTTGGAAACTTAACAATTCATGGTATCGATAGCTGGTATAAAGAGCCGAAGTTTATCCAGTACTGGGTAGATGAAGTGAAAAAAGTATATAGCAGTATGACAGAAGAAGAACGTGAAAAGGCGGTTTTAATTGTATCTGCGCATAGTTTGCCAGAAAAAATCATCGCTTTAGGTGATCCTTATCCAGAACAGTTAAACGAAACAGCTGATTATATCGCACGCGGTGCAGAGGTTCCGAATTATGCGGTCGGCTGGCAAAGTGCGGGAAATACACCGGACCCATGGATTGGGCCAGATGTACAAGATTTAACGAGAGAGCTACATGAAAAGTATAACTACACTTCATTTGTATATGCACCGGTTGGATTTGTAGCTGAACATTTAGAAGTGTTATATGACAATGATATTGAATGCAAAATCGTTACAGAAGAAATTGGAGCAAAGTATTATCGTCCAGAAATGCCAAATGCATCAGATTCATTTATTTCTTGTTTAGCAGATGTAGTGTTAAAGAAACAAATGGATGTTTCGTAATACCTTGGGAAAGGAGGGGCCGTTTTGAAGAAGAAAGTTGTTATCATCGGTGGTGGAATTACAGGTTTAACAACAGCGTATTACTTACAAAAAGAAATTCGCGAAAAAGGATTGCCGATTGATACATTGTTAATAGAAGCATCGGGTAAACTTGGAGGGAAAATTCAAACCGTTCGAAAAGGTGGATTTACAATTGAGCGTGGTCCAGATTCTTTCTTAGAAAGAAAAGAGAGTGCAGCTAGACTAGCAAGAGAACTCGAACTTGGAGATGAGCTTGTAAACAATGCAACTGGTCAATCATTTGTTCTCGTGAACAATCGATTACATAAGATGCCGCGCGGATCTATGATGGGAATTCCAACGCAAGTTACCCCGTTTCTATTTTCAGGATTGTTCTCTCCGATTGGTAAAGTAAGAGCAGGTTTTGATTTTGTATTGCCACGTTCAAAACCTGTTTCCGATCAATCACTTGGTCAATTTTTCCGTCGTCGTCTAGGAAATGAAGTGGTTGAAAACTTAATCGAACCATTGTTATCTGGAATTTATGCGGGGGATATTGATCAAATGAGTTTAATGGCCACGTTCCCACAATTTTATCAAGTGGAGCAAAAATATCGTAGTATTTCACTAGGTATGCGTACGTTGGCTCCGAAGAAAATAAAAGATGTAAAGCCGAAAGGGATCTTTTTAACATTAAAAACAGGCTTACAATCCATTGTAGAAAAAATAGAAGAGCAGCTAGAAGATGGAACTGTTGTGAAGGGTACTCGCATTGAAAAAGTTGCAAAAATGGGTGATGGTTATCATATTACATTAAGTAATGGAAAAGAAATTGAGGCGGATTCCATCGTTGTTGCTGCGTCTCATAAAGTATTGCCATCTATGTTTGCACAGTATAAAGAGTTCCGCTTCTTCCGCAATATTCCATCAACATCGGTTGCGAATGTTGCACTCGCTTTTCCGAAAGAAGCAATCAAGCGTGATATTAATGGTACGGGCTTCGTTGTATCTCGAAATAGTGATTTTTCTATTACAGCATGTACGTGGACACATAAGAAGTGGCCGCATACAACACCAGAAGGAAAAGTTCTTCTTCGTTGTTACGTTGGGCGTCCTGGTGATGAAGCAATCGTAGAGCAAACAGATGAAGAAATTGTTCAATTTATATTAGAAGATTTGCAAAAAACAATGGATATTAAGGCAGATCCAGACTTTACTGTTGTAAGCCGCTGGAAAGATGCAATGCCGCAATATACAGTGGGGCATAAAGAGCGAATGAAGAAGTTAACAACATTTATGGATAAAGAATTGCCAGGTGTTTATTTAGCTGGTAGCTCTTATGCTGGATCCGGTCTTCCTGATTGTATTGATCAAGGGGAGGCGGCTGTAAAGCATGTGTTGTCTTATTTGGAAAAAGTAGATGAGACGGAATTAATTGCGCAATAATGAAACAGGAGCTTGGTAGCTCCTGTTTTTTTGTCGTTGCTTGTCGGAGGGGCGATATCCTTTGTCGAAACGCTGATATATTCAAAAAATCGCTGATATATTTGATTTTGCGCTGATAAAATTTTTAGAGCTATCGAGAATTTTAGGTAAAATGTGAGGGATAATCTCATCTAATCCATAATTCTTTTCATCTAAGAGCCATGAAATCTTTTTCTAGTCTAATATCCCTTCAGCTACTTTCATTGGTGTAGGATAAAAATAATCTTTAGAAATTCTTTAGATGAAAGCATTTATTCGATCTCACCAATATAAACAGGACTTGACTGATTACCAGCATGAAAGTCTTGAATAAGCTTCCTGATGCCAATAGGAAACAGAGGATAACGTAGCAAGTCATCTATTGGTAACCAGGAAATACCTGTTTGTTTGCTGTCCATATGTAGGGTTTTGGAATTTACATTTGTAAAGGAGACAGGTGTACATGAATACATAAATTCAACTCTGTGTACTTCAGGATCCATAAAACATTCTCTTATAAATAAGAGGTCACCTTCTTTTACTTCAATCCTCGTTTCTTCAAGACATTCTCTTTTCAAAGTTTTATCTAGCGTTTCACCAATCTCTTGCCCACCACCAGGGAGCAGGTGATATGTGCCGTCTTCATCTTCATAAGTCGTTACTAATAATGTATCTTCGTGTATAAGTATGGCTTTAACTGAATTTCTAATTTTCATGTATGTCATTCCCTTCAGTTAATAGCTGTAGGATACTCTTCTAGGGCATGCTCTTCAATCATATCTATATTTCTTTTATGTTTTGCATAATGAATAATATGATCTCTTATATTTGGATATAGAATAATATTATGTAAATCAGATAGCGGTACCCATTTTACATCCATTTGATTTGGATCGGGATTAGCAGGCATTTTTGGGGTAGAACCATTCTTTATTTTACATTCAAACATGAGATGTAAAGAATGAGTCGGGCCATATTTATTATCGTTTAGATGTGGCGCATATTCATAAGCAAATGCCAATGAACCGACTTCTACATCAATTGATGCTTCTTCTTTTGCTTCCCTTTGTACAGCGTCTATAACTGTTTCATTTGGTCCAACTCCACCTGCTGGTAAATTATAATGAAGGCCATTTTCGTCATGAAATTCAATTAAGAGGATTGAATCATTTTCGATAATAACTGCTCCAGCTCTTACTCTAATATGGTAATTCATTGGTTATCCCCCACCTTTTGAAAAATATACCATATTATTTTACAGTATTTTTTGAGTTTTGTATTCGATTTTAGTTGAGTATTACATTTAGTGCTGCAGCTGCTTTCGGCCATCCAACATAAAAGGCTAGATGTGTGATTAAAGCAACAATTTCTTGCTGAGTCATTCCGTTTTTTTCGGCTAATTGTAGATGAAATGGTAGCTGTTCTGTATTACCAATACTAATTAAAGCAGAAAGTGTAATGAAACTTCTTTCTTTTGATGTTAAAGTAGGGTCTCTCCATACTTTTTCGAATAATACGTTTTCACTATAATCAACAAAATCGGGAGCAGTATCTCTCATTTTCTGTGAAACATTGAGTTCGATACGGTCATTCATGATTCTTTTGCCTCCTTCATTGTAACCATTTGAGCTATTCCTTGACCAAATGACCAGTTTTCAGCAGATGTCTCGTTTAGTGTAATAAAAATATTAGTTGTAGAGATGTTTAAATGGTTATAAAAAGCTTCTGAGATTGATTGATACAAATTTCTTTTTTGCTGTATTGTTCTTCCTGGTCCACATGTAATAGAAACATGTATCATTGTATCTGTTCTTTTTTTCTCCTCCTCTAAGAGATAATATGGATTGTAAAAAAATTGATGAGATGGATAGGGTAAAAACATGTGAAAGTAATCATCTTTTGGAATCTGAAAATGTTCCATTAATGYAAGGTGAATACCATTACTTACTTTTTTAAACTTTTCTTTATTCAATTGATTTTCTGGATAATAAACAGTAACAAACGGCATTTCTTCTTCACTCCCTTTCGTATGGATTTATTTTACTCCTACAATTTTAATTTTGATAATTGAAAAATTATCATATAATTATCAATAATGCCGATAGAGATCAGGTGTAAAAATGGAAATAAAAGAGTTGAAAACGTTCAAAATGATTACTCAGGAAGGGACTTTCTCACTTGCAGCCAAAAAGTTAAACTATGCTCAGTCAACTGTAACAACACATATAAAAAAGCTAGAGAAGGAACTTGGTTTTCTTTTGTTCGAGCGAGGGTGGGATGCCAGGTTAACGGATGAAGGAGCATTATTTGCAGAAGAAGTGGATCATTTGCTAATGCATTGGGAGTATTCAATATCTCAGGCGCAGCGTATAAGCAATGAGGAGAAGGGAACGGTAAGAATTGGTCTATTAGACTCGATTGCAGAAAAATTGATTCCTCCACTATTAAAATATTTAAATGCGGAGAAACCATATATACATTGTGATTTTGTTGTAGGGAATACAGCACTTTTATCACAAATGGTAGACCAAAATAAAATTGATTTTGCAGTTTGCGGAAACAATAAAAATATTTCTAATGTGAACTTCACCCCACTTTGTAAGGAACAAATACAATTTATTGTTAATAATCCTCATCATCCGTTATTACAAAAAGAGTCAGTGGAAATATCAGATATCATTGATTATCCTATTTTAATAGGAGAGAATAGTTGCTATTATTATCAATCTGTGAATGCTTTTTTATCGGAAAATAACGTATCCTTTAAAAAGGTCTATAATTGTAGTGCACTACATCTCATTCCACAAACGATTTTTGGAGAGATGATAGGTATTATTCCTAAGGGGACTAATTTAAAAGAAGGAAATATATTGTTTAAGGTTAAAGGATTTGATCCTCAAATGCCGATAGGATTATGTATTTCTTCTAAAAAAAGAAATTATTTAAGTCAGACAAAAAAGCAACTGCTAAAATTAATTGAATCATTGTTATAAATAAAGAGTGCAGAATTCGAAAAGCCCCTTTCGAAATTGAAAGGGGCTTTGTTTTAC
>NZ_JBFTMC010000144.1:0-15660 GCF_056396765.1 Bacillus sp. 05T22 | reverse complement strand
GAAGGGAAGAGCACTTTTTGCATATACAAGAAACAATTTGGAATAAAGGAATGGAAAAATCAGAAGGAATGTTAGGCGGCGTTGTGGGAAGGACTCTTAAAAACTCCCATCGTTATGTAGTCATTTCTTTTTGGGAAAATGAAATGTCACATCGGCGTTATGTGAAAGAAATTTTTCCTGGATTATATGAATTAGCTCATGTAACGGAGGATGTTGAAAATATAAATGGGAAGCAAGTTGCGTGTATAAAAGAATGGTCTGTATATGAATTGTGAAAAAAGTGAATAAATGATGTTATATCTAGGGTAAATGCTTTTAGTAGTTATAGTTGTATGAAGGGTTAGTTCAAAAGTAGAAGGTGTGCAGTGAATGTATAATTGGTATGTCGTTCAATGAGACGAATTCTTTTCTTTTAAATATGAAAATTATAGAAGACGTCATATACCCTTTCATGTTAATATATTTAAGTTATAATAGGAGGCTTACCCTTTTGTATTGTACGGTAGAAGCAGTGTGAGCTTGAAATTTTTAAAGAAAAGGATGTGCCTAACTTGCGTATAAATAAATTTATTAGTGAATCTGGAAAAGCATCGAGACGCGGAGCAGATAAGTTAATTAATGAAAGAAGAGTAATTATTAACGGAAAGGTTGCAAAAATAGGTGACCAAGTACAACCAGGTGATGACGTGCGAGTAAATGGAGAGCAGCTTCGAATTGCTCGAGACCATGTGTATATCGCTTTAAATAAACCAGTAGGTATTACATGTACAAGTGAAAAGGCAGTTAAAGGTAACATTATCGATTTAGTGAATCATCCTTTACGAATTAATCACGTTGGACGTCTTGATAAAGATTCAGACGGTTTAATTTTGTTAACGAATGATGGCGATATTATTAATGAAATTTTACGTGCTGAAAATAAACATGAAAAAGAATATATTGTTTCAGTAGATAAACCGATTACGCCTGAATTTTTAAAACAAATGGCAGCGGGTGTTAAAATTTTAGGAACAAAAACACTTCCTTGTGAAATAACACAGTTATCAAAATATGAATTCCAAATTATTTTAACACAAGGATTGAATCGCCAAATTCGTCGTATGTGTGAAGCTTTAGGTTATCAAGTATACACATTAAAACGTACGCGAATTATGAATATCGAGTTGAATAATTTACCAGTTGGACAGTGGAGAGATTTAACGAAGAAAGAGAAAAAAAGATTATTTGCAGACTTAAACTACGAACCACAAGATTGGTAAAAAAGAGAGGGTAACCCGAAACAGTGAATTGTTTTGGTTTATTCTCTCTTTTTTTATCCCGCATTAATGGGCAGTAAGACCCCCACCTCAAGATTCAGAGAAAAACGAGGAAGATAGTTGGGAAATCAACTGCTCGTAAAAGCCCGATTGGTGAGGGATGATAATCAGTGGGGATGAGAAAAGCCCCCACTGATTAAAGTTTCACTTTATGTTTGGAAATCTTTTTTTATTTTTATTTTTAAAACACTTGCCAAAATAAATGGAATAGGATATATTAAATAACAATTAATGGATGTTGTTTTAAAAGCAAAGAAAAGGACACGAGTTATTTTTAACGGTTGTACAGAGAAGGAAGGAACGCTGAGAACTTCCTAACGCAAGTAGAATAACTTACCACCTTAGAGCTGCACTAGGGAAAATAAAAGTATCTAGTGCCGTGTAAGCGACGTTACCGCAAAAGAAGCCATTGTATGTTTAATATGATGGGAATCTGGGTGGAACCACGAATATAAGCATATTCGTCCCTATTATTAGGGATGAGTATGCTTTTTTATTTTTAATTTCATAATAAGCGAAGAAAAGGACACGAGTTATTTTTAACGGTTGTACAGAGAGGGAAGGAGTGCTGAGAACTTCCTAACGCAAGTAGAATAACTTACCACCTTAGAGCTGCACTGGGGAAATTAGAGTATCTAGTGCCGTGTAAGCGACGTTACCGTAAAAGAAGCCATTGTATGTTTAGTATGATGGGAATCTGGGTGGAACCACGGGTAAAAGCACGCTCGTCCCTATTATTAGGGATGAGTGTGCTTTTTTATTTATGAAATGGAGCGATTAAAATGAGAGAACAGATGATTAACATTATTTTTCCAGATGGTAGTGCCAAAGAATATGTAAAAGGAATTACTCTAGAAGAGATTGCAGCATCAATTAGTCCGAGTTTAAAAAAGAAAGCAGTCGCAGGAAAGGTGAATGACCGATTATTTGATTTACATCGAAATATCGAACAAGATGCCAAAATTCAAATTATAACTATGGATTCAGATGAAGGAGTAGAAGTTGCGAGACATACTGCTGCACATATATTAGCGCAGGCTGTCAAAAGAATATATGGCGATGTAAAACTGGGTGTAGGACCTGTTATTGAAAATGGATTTTATTACGATATGGATCTTGCTAATAGTATAGCTGTAGAAGACTTACCTAAAATTGAAAATGAAATGCAAAATATTATAAATGAAAACTTGAAGATGGAACGAGTTGAAATTACTAGGGAGGAAGCGAAAAAACTTTTTCAAGATATAAATGATCACTTAAAGTTAGAGCTTTTAGAAGCAATCCCTGAAAATGAACTTGTAACAATTTATAAACAAGGAGAATTTGTTGATTTATGCCGTGGTCCGCATTTACCGTCAACTGGTTACTTGAAAGCATTTCAATTAACTCATGTTTCCGGTGCATATTGGCGAGGAGATAGTAACAATCAAGTGCTTCAGCGTATATATGGCGTTGCATTTTCTTCTCAAAAAGAATTAGAAAATTATTTGCAGTTTTTAGAAGAAGCAGCAAAGAGAAATCATCGTAAGTTAGGAAACGAACTTGAATTATTTATGTTTTCAGAAGAAGCACCAGGAATGCCCTTTTATTTACCAAAAGGACAAATCGTTCGTAATGAATTAGAGTCCTTTTTAAGAGAAATACAACAAAAATATGATTATCAAGAAGTTCGTACTCCTATTATGATGAATCAAGGCCTATGGGAAGAATCAGGGCACTGGGATCATTATAAAGATAATATGTATTTTTCAGAAGTAGACAATAAAAGCTTTGCATTAAAGCCGATGAATTGTCCCGGACATATGCTTATATTTAAACATAAACTACGCTCATACCGTGATTTACCAATTCGGATGTGTGAATTTGGTCAAGTACATCGCCACGAATTCAGCGGTGCATTAAATGGATTATTAAGAGTTCGTACATTTTGTCAGGATGATGCACATTTATTTGTGACACCTGAGCAAATAGAAAGTGAAATAAAGTCAGTGTTAAAACAAATTGACTATGTCTATAGAACATTCGGTTTTGAATATGAAGTGGAGCTTTCAACAAGGCCTGAAGATTCAATGGGTGATGATGAGCTATGGAAGCAAGCAGAAGAGTCCCTTGAAAATGTACTGAAATCATTAAATTATAAATATAGAGTGAACGAAGGAGATGGGGCATTTTACGGACCGAAAATTGATTTTCATATTAAAGATGCTTTACAAAGAAGTCATCAATGCGGAACAGTTCAACTTGATTTTCAAATGCCAGAGAAATTTGATTTGAATTATATTGATGAAAGAAATGAGAAAAGAAGACCGGTTGTTATTCACCGTGCTGTATTAGGCTCTTTTGATCGTTTCCTAGGAATACTAATTGAACATTTCGGAGGGGCATTCCCAACATGGTTAGCTCCAGTTCAAGTAAAAGTAATTCCTGTTTCTACTCTAGTACATGAACAATATACAAAAGAAATTGAAGAAAAGTTAAAGAGCGTTGGCCTTCGCGCCGAACGAGATGCTCGTAGTGAAAAATTAGGGTATAAAATACGAGAGGCACAGCTCCAAAAGATACCATACATTCTTGTTATTGGGGATAAAGAAATGGAGAATGGATCTGTAAATGTGCGTAAATATGGTGAAGAAAAATCTGAAGTGGTTTTGCTATCTGCATTTATGGAAAGTATACGGAAGGAAGTTTATAATAAAGGATCTAAGTAATAAATCATAAATCAATCAGGTTGAAACACACTACTTTAAGTAAGTAGTGTGTTTTTTACTATCATAAAGAAATTATTCGAAGTTATTCGTCGTTAAAAATCATTTTTAACCTGTTTATCATTTTAACCGAGAAGACTCCCTCCTCTAAACGAAGTGTAGGTGGGGGATTTCAATTTGCTATTTTTGTACCTTACAAAAATGTAAGGTGAATGTAAGATAAATCGCAGGAAGATTGTAGGTAAAAATGAGAATATTAAGAAAGGAAGTTAGGGATATAAGATTTTTCTTATCAAATTCGTTATAAAAGATGTGAAATTAAAAAAATCTTAAGAATTTATGTAGGAGAAATCTAAGAAACGTATGGCAAAGTAATGATATACAAAATGGGATGGAGTGATGGGAATGGCAACAAATGTAGTGACAGTAGAAAGTGTAGAGAAAACATATGGCAAAAGAAATGAAAGCCAGTCAAAAGCATTAAGAGGGGTATCGCTTACGATACAAGAAGGGGAATTCGTTGGGATTATGGGACCTTCTGGATCTGGAAAAACGACACTACTAAATGTAATTAGTACACTTGATCATGCGACAGGAGGAAGTGTGACGATAGCAGGCACAGATATTACTTCAATGAAGGGGAACGCTTTATCAGATTTCCGTTCTCAAAAACTGGGGTTTATTTTCCAAGATTTTAATTTGCTTGAAAATCTCTCGATCTATGAGAATATTGCTTTGCCACTTTCACTACAAGGAGTGCCTTCAAGTGAGATAAGCGGGAAAGTAAATGAGGTTGCACAGAAATTAGATATTGTAGAAATTTTAACGAAATATCCATCAGCTGTTTCTGGTGGACAAAAACAGAGAACAGCTGCAGCGCGGGCTTTAGTACATAATCCTGCTATTGTATTAGCAGATGAACCAACAGGTGCACTTGATAGCAAAAATGCGAAGAGTTTACTAGAAGCGATGCAAGACTTACATGAAAATCATGGAGTAAGTATATTAATGGTAACGCATGATGCATTTAGTGCGAGTTATTGTGAGCGGATTCTATTTATTCAAGATGGGCTACTTTATAAAGAATTGAAACGCCAAGGGACACGAGAGGATTTCTATCAAGATATTTTAGGTGTGCTTGCTCATATGGGCTCAGCGACTGAATCCAAATAGGGGGCGAGATCATGTTATTGAAATTATCACGTCATAGTATGAAAAAAATGTTAAAGGACTATCTTGTTTTGCTTGTTGGTCTCGTCATTAGTATAAGTATCTTCTATATGTTTCAAACGATGGCGATTAACAGTCAATTTACAAAAGATAATAGTATGATTAACAGTATTCGCCTTGTATTTTGGGTTGGTGCTGTCTTACTTTCCTTCATTACGGTCTTTTATATCGTATATGCGAATTCCTTTTTACTTACATTGCGCAGGAAAGAGCTTGGTATGTATATGATGCTCGGTGCAAAGAAGAAAAAAGTAGCTCAGTTATTATTTATCGAAACATTCGGTATGGGAATTATCAGCATTATTATTGGGATTATTGTAGGAATATTACTAGCAAGTGCAGCGGGGAATTTTTTAATGAATGGCTTAGAAATTTCGGCGAAAGGCTATGCACCATTTTATTTACCTGCAGTTCTTGTTACATGTGGTTTCTTCTTGATCTTATTTATTATTACTGGATTTATCAATAGTATACGGTTATTGCGTAAAACTGAACTTGAGCTACTTCGTGAAGATGAAACACAAGATGCAATAGAAAAGAGTAAACGTCATGTTATCATTTTTACTGTAATGGGAGTGTTACTGTTAGGGACAGGATACTATTCTATACTGCATATAGACAAGTTACGTGAAATAGGATTTATACTAGCAACGGGTGCTACAACGATAGGGACATATTTTATTTTTAGTTCATTGTTACCATTGTTTGTAACAAAGTTAAAAAGCAACAAAAAACGAAATGAAACAGGTTTAAATAGTTTTACATATGCTCAGCTTCGTTTTCGAATAAATAGTTTATCTCGGGTACTTGGGACTGTCGCGATGCTAATTGCGCTTGGTGCAGGGGCGATGACAGCTGGAATGGCTTTTCAAAAAAATGTTGGTATTATGACGGATTTTTCTCGAGTCTATGATGCGACAATTCATGATCCGAATGAAAAAGATATAGCGGCATTAAAACAAATGAAAATTGTAGAGCAACGAACTTATAAATATAAAGTGGACGGGGAAGCAGTCTATTATTTACGAGAAGATTTAACTGCAAAGCCACCACTCATTTCTGATCATCAAGATACAAAGAATGTCAAAGAGCCTGTACGTAAACGTGTAAAAGAACCATTAACGGAACCTCTTTATACATCTATGGAAGCACCTGAGGCAGCAAGTAAACTTCCACATATGCCAAGTGATTGGAATGATGCAATTAGAATTATATACAAAAATGACAACTTATCAATTTATGAATAGTTTCATGAGCGGTACGATGTTTATGGGATTCTTCCTTGGAATTGCATTCTTAGCTATGATGGCGAGCTCTCTTATGTTTAAAATTTTAACAGGAGCTTCTCGTGATGTACGTCGCTATGAAATGCTTCGAAAAATTGGAGTGCGCCGTAGTATGTTGTCGCGTAGTATCTATAAAGAAATTTCATATCTCTTTATCTTCCCGGCTATCATTGGTATTTCACATATTTTAGTAGGACTTAACTTATTCCGTCTCTTCTTAGTTGATCCGTTTGTAAAAGTTTGGATGCCGATTGGAATCTTTCTTATTATTTATGTTGTATATTACTGGATTACAGTTCAATTGTATAAGAGTATGGTTCTTCCAAAAGAACAAGTTGCAAAGTAATACCGAATGAGGTAATTTGCTGGCAGAATGAAAAACGCGCTTATGAAGGATAAGTGCGTTTTTTTTATTTTTACTTTTGACGATACACAGCGAAAAATATAATATGGAATATCTTAGAAAATATTATGTTTTTTATTCTGAATTTTCTATTTATATTTTGTTTTAAATTATATAATTAGGTAGTAATAGAATTGACAAAAGGAGGGTGTCATGTGTATGCAAAAGGAAGAATGGATTCAAAGATTAAGAGAAGGGCGTTATTATGTATCTTCTTATGAAAGTATTATGAACAAGATACACAAGCGTCCTAGTCGCATACCTGGGGTACTGGTTGCATTCGTATTATTAATCATCTTGCCAGGGTGGCTATTTAGGTATAATGATACAAGTAGTATGTTTATAATGTGGGCTTCCCTGATTGTACTCGTTGCTGTGTGGCCATCTATGATAAGTATATTTAGGAAAGTTACAGCCTCTAAATATGATCCTCAGATTCAGGAATATGATCAAAAATTTCAAAGGAGTGTACCGATTCCAATTAAGTATTTTACAGTCAAAAAAATTGATGGATGTATTGCCGCACTAGAGAGCGGAGCAGCAGATGATTTAAAAGAAGCTTTAGCGGTATGGCAAGTTACTGAAACGAGTGAAGCACAGCGAACTTTGTTAGAAGAGCAAAATATTCTTTTGAAAAAACAGATACGTGTGACAAAAGAAGCAGCAAGTGCATCAAGAGATGCGGCAAGTGCGTCACAGGAAGCAGCAAACGCTGTAAATCAACTCAGTCGTTAGTAATAGAAAACATAAAAAATACACCTTTATAGGTGTATTTTTTAGATTGGAAAACCACCTATATATTAGAGGGTTCTCTCAAGAATAGTGTGTCATATAGGGATAGCTGTATATATATGTTTTCAAAAAATGTATAGATATTCGCAACCTTTGCTTGTATAACGATTGATATATAGTTGAGGAACACCGCCACCATTCTTATGCGTCTGTTAGCTCCTAGAAGGATAAACTGTCTTTTAAATAGTTTTTATAACGTAAGTTACAAAGCGCTTTCTATATTTGTTAAACAATCTTTGACTAAACTACAATTTCAATCTCAAAAAATATATTTTACATTTTTTGAATTTTTTGTAAAATGGTATTATGATTTAGAGAGGAAGAATGTGATGTTACTTCGAGTTGGAAAGTGGTGGGGGATTACTTTTTTGCAACTATTTGCTGCACTGGGATGTATTCTTTGTTTAGGGGCACTCCCGCGTTTATTTAAAGGATTACAAATAGATCTTGTTGGATATGGAAAAGCAATTGTATATCTTGGTGATAAATTGCTTCATCCAAGGGAGATTACGTATGGGTTTCGTGACTCACGAATGTTATTTCCGCAAATTTGGATGCATTATATGGAGACGATGCTAGTATTTGTTTCGTCGTTTCTACTCTCTTTATTAATAGCATATCTTCTTGTTGTATGGGTACTGCAGCGGTCCCATACTAGGCAACGCATATGGAGCGGGATTTTCCTTATACTTGAAAGTATTCCGGATATTTTACTCATTTTATTATCACAACTTTTGGTAGTGGTGGTGTTTCAAAAAACAGGATGGATGCCAGTGAAGTTTGCAGGGATTTCGGGAGAAAGGGTGCGTCTTTTACCGATTTTATGCCTTACATTGCCCACGACGTTATTATTTATTAAATTATTATTACTTCGCTTTAGAGAGGAGTTAGAAAAAGACTATAGTTTATTTGCGAAAAGTAAGGGATTAAGTTTACGGTATATATTAACACATCATATTTCAAGAAATGTGTTACTTACTACGGTTTACTATGCAAAAACGAATATTTTATTCATGTTATCAAATCTTTATATCATTGAATGGCTCTTTAATACATATGGCATGTTTGTATTCGTAAAAGAAAATTCGAAAATAGAAGTGTTTACAGTGTGCTTAGTTTTATTATATGTCCCAATTTTCTTCTTATTTCGCTTGTTACATACGCTCATGCAAAATGTGATAAAGGAGCGTGTGTAATATGTGGCAAACGTTAAAACATGACATGAGATTTTGGGTTGGTGTTATTTTTTTAAGCGGGCTTATGCTTGTCAGTATCGGAAATACTCTATTTTTCGATGGAGAAATTCGAGAAATAACGATGTTGTACAACGAAAAAGGACAAGTAGAAGCAGCGCCTTTTCCTCCATCATCTCAGTTTTGGTTTGGGAGTGATAGTAAAGGGCGTGATTTATTCCAGTTAATAATAGAAGGTGCAAAATGGACAATTGGTGCAAGTTTACTTGTTGCAATTCTGCGAGTTATCATTGGAGGAGGGTTAGGTTTACTTCTTGGTATGTATAGTAAACGTTCTTTTCCGGTTATTTCCTCATTTTTTGATCCATTTAGTATAGTTCCAATGATCATGATTTCGTATTTTATGTTAAGAGAGGTTTTATTCTTTGAAAATGGTACTATTCCAGTTCCTTTCACAATGCGAGTTCTATTTCAAATTAGTATTCTCACATGCTTGGCTGTGCCGACTGTCATGCTGTATACGGCGCAAGAGGTGCAACGTGTAAAAGGGGAAGAGTTTATGATGGCAGCAACAGTTCTTGGTGGAAGTAAATGGCATCAATTATGTCGGCATGTCTGGCCGCATCTTTTGCCATCTTTTTTCTTACTGGTTGTGCAGCAATTTGTTAGTATGTTATTACTATTTTTACATCTTGGTTTACTCCATTTGTTTTTTGGAGGAACTATATCATATAGCGGTGATGCAGATAGTGTGACGAAGGAGTGGACAGGACTGATTGGACAAAATTTCCGTCATTTGACCACACATACTTGGATCGTTCTTGTACCGGTCTTTTTCTATAGCCTGACAATTTTGGCAGGAAATCTTATAAGTAATAGTCTACAAGGGGCGATTGGAATAGGAAATCTGAGAAGAAAGAAAGTAGAAAAGAAAGAAGAAAAAGTTGAAAAACAGATGAAAAGTGAAAGAAAAGATTTTTCTTTTCACCAAGAAGTGTCTAAATAAAAAGATAGATGAGGGCAAACTGTTCTCATCTATCTTTTTTTCATTTTACAAGGGAGGTAAATCGATTTTTCCTTCTTCGAATAACTCTTTTAGCATATGCTTCGTATATCCAGCCGCTTGCCCAAATGTAATTTTTGCAGGCATTGGTGCTTCATTTACGTCTACWACTACATCAATAATRCAWGGYTTAYTTTGYTTWACMGCATTTTCAAAAGCAGGAAGYAAKTCATCAATATGTTCTACTCGGTATCCAACTCCGCCACATATTTCTGCATATTTTGCAAAATTAGGGTTTGTTAAATCTGTACCAAACTCAATATTTCCCATTACTTCTTGCTCAAATTTAATCATAGCGATTTTATGGTTATTTAATACAACAACAATAATTGGTAATTTATACTTAACGGCAGTGACAAAATCATTCATCGTCATTCCAAATCCACCATCACCACAAATTGCAAAGACTTGTTTATCTGGATAAGCAATTTTGCCAGCAATTGCGCCAGGTAGACCACATCCAAGTGTAGCGAGCCAACTAGAGATGATAAACTGCTGATTCGTCATCCGAAAATGACGAGCAGCCCATACTGTGACATTTCCAACGTCTACTGATAAAATTGCATCATCATGAGCAACATGTTGTAAGGCATGCATCACTCTTTGTGGTTTAATTGGAGTAGAAGAGTCCTCTTCTTGATTATGCAATTTTTCTTCCCATTTCTTCATCAGTTCTTGATGATATTCTAGGAATGAATGATCCGTATGCTTCTTCACATTTTCTAAAAACCATTTCAATGTTTTATCTGCGTCACCAGCTAATCCGATATCTGTCGCATAACGTTTTCCAATTTGCGCAGGGTCCGTATCAATGTGAAGCGTTTTGGCTTTTTCAGGTAAAAAGCCAGTGAAAGGATAAGAAGTACCAACCATAATTAATGTATCCGCATTCTTCATTGCTTCGTAAGACGGTTTTGTCCCAATTAACCCTAATCCACCTATACAAAGAGGATGTTCATCAGGAATAATCCCTTTTGCTGGAAGTGTTAAAACGATTGGGGCACCAATATGTTCTGCAAATGCAAGTAAAGATTCCTTCGCATGTTTTGCTCCTTTTCCAGCTAAAATAACAGGTTTTTTTGCATCATTTAATGCTAGTTTTGCTAACTTTAGATCGTCCTCTTGCGGAAAGAGTTCGGGTAATGTAAAAGAAGAACTTGTTATACGTGCACCAGCTTCCACTTCAAATTTCGGAACATCATCTGGTATGGTAAGAACAGATACACCTTTCTTTGTATATGCCATACGAATCGCTTGATTTACAACCGCAGGGAGTTGTTCAGCTGACATAATTCGTTGATTATAAACAGCTACATCATCAAACATTCTTTCTAAGTTTACTTCTTGGAAGAATCCAGTTCCAAGTAAGTCTGATTCAACTTGCCCTGTAATTGCGAGTACCGGTGCTTGATCTAGTTTCGCATCATATAATCCATTTAATAAATGAATAGCTCCAGGACCAGAAATCGCCATACAAACGCCGAGTTTTCCTGTTAATTTTGCATAAGATGCAGCCGCTAATGCACCGGCTTCTTCATGGCGAACTTGAATGAATTTAATTTGGTCTTGTTTTTTTCGAAGTGGCTCAATAATTGAGTTGATTGAATCCCCAGGCATACCGTAAATGTGATCAACGCCCCATTCGATAAGCAAATCAACAAGCGCTTCACCCGCTGTTTTACGAAACATAATAGATCCTCCTTGTGCATTGAGATACTATTATGTTTTGGATAAATAGGTAAAATATACAAAAAACGAATCCTTATTTTAATGATGGTCAGCGAAAAGAGTAAAAACGGTTATGAGTAAAAATCCACTAATAGACCAAGAAAGGAAGGGGAAAAGAGAAAGGTGTTTTTTAGCTTTCCATAACATCTCATGTATTGTGACATAACCTAAAGAACCGATTGCACTCCCCATTATGAGTCCTTGTAAGTGAATTGCTTTCCCGTTCATCATAATCCCAAAGAGTGTACCAGTGCCGAGGATAATTGATAATAACAAAATTGTTAATAGAAATGAAATATATTTATGCTGTGTAAATAGAAAAGGAATGATTAAGGCTAACCCTTCTGGAATATGGTGTATGACAATCGCAAATAAGAACGGAATTGCAGTTTCGTTATGACTTGTAAAGGCAGTACCCAATGCAAATCCGCTCGGCATATTGTGCATAAAAATAGCGAAGGAGAGAAATAAAAAAGTTTGCCATGCTTGCTGGTCTTTTTTATGTATGATAGGGTGATGGCAATAATTATCTAGTAAACTCATAATTAATATACCAATGGAAATTCCAAGCAGAGGACCAATAATTTCATAGCTTGAAAAAGTTTCTGGAATGATTTCTAGTGATAATAATCCAAATAAAATGCCACCACATAATGCGTATAAACGGTGCATTTTTTCTTCAATAAGTTGCCGCGTTGCCAGCCCGACAGCACCACCTAATAGTAATCCACCAAACGAAAAAAACGTAACGATCATCGGAATCCATAATCGTTCCATAGAATCACACTCCATTTTTATAGCCTTCATTTTCAGCTTACTGTGTGAAAGGGGAGATTAGTCCAAATTATTTTGAAGTAATTGTAGAGAAAGTAAAAAGGTGTCTGTTAATTTGTTTTAATTCATATATTAATATTATGAGATAAAAAGAAAAGAGGCATTGATTAGCAGGCGAAGTGGAATTTATCAGGATATGAAAATAAAAATATAAGATAATGGATGGCAAGATTTTCAAATTAGTGGTCAGGCGTTGTTTGGCGATATATTAGCCTTTATTGCAGCTGGTATCATAACGGCTTATTTCTTTTTCGGTCAGCATGTTCGTAAAAAGCTCTCTCTAGTTCCATATTCAGTTATTAGTTATGGGAGCAGTACATTATTTTTAGGAATGTTTGCTTTCAGTCAGAAAGCATCCTTCTTCAATTATTCCGCACAAACATCTAATCTAAATGTACCGTGCAATTATATAATTCTGAATCCCATCCGTGCTCTATTTTTATAATTTTAGTTATTGATGTATTTTTAGGAGATTCTATCATGCTCAAATGAGGTACTAGTTCTTTGAGAAGGTGCTTAATGAATGAGCCATGACTAACGATTAAGATGTTTTTGTTAGGGTATTTATATGTAATTTCTTCAATAAAAGGTATAGCTCTTGCTTTAACACTGTCACTACTTTCTATTCCTAAATCAAGTGCTCTCCAATTATCTCCCCACTTCGAAATTCGTTCATCTTCGGTTGTTCCTTCAATTTGTCCACCGCTTACTTCGCGAAGTCTAGGGTCTAAATAGATTTCTATATTTTCAATGTTTTTTTCTATTGCCTCAGCAGTTTGTTTCGCTCTTAATAAATCGCTAGAATAGATTAAATCCCAATTTTCTGTAGCTAAACGTTCTGCAAGTTTATAAGCTTCAGATAATCCAGCTTGATCAAGTGGAATATTTGAATTTCCTTGTGCTCTACCTTCTTTATTCCAATGTGTGCTGCCATGGCGGATAATACCGAGTGTAGTCATATGAAAACCTCCAAACTATAGTTTTTAGAAAAATAAAAAATCATTCCGTTATTATATGATAATTCAGGAAATAAGAAAAGGAAACTTTATATTTTCTATATAAAAGTTTTAAAAATATTGTTATGCAAACAGATGAATTAGGAGATTTAAAGATAAATGCAAGTAGGAGTTTTGCGTAGTATAAAGAATCTATATTGTATTAGTTGAAAAGGAGGTAATGTAATGGAAGTTACGATTCGTGCAGTGGAGATACAAGATGCTAGAGCAATTCATCGTATATGCATACAAAATGATGTTTTACCATATATGGTTTTCTTGCCTAGTATGCGAGTKGATGCGATGGAAAATAGGATTCGAAATCTAGCGCCGAATCAATTTGAATTTGTTGCTGAGTATGATGGAAAAGTCGTTGGGTTTATTGGTTTAACGCAAGGGCAAGGACGAAGGTCACATTCGGGAGATTTATTTATCGGTGTAGATAGTGAATATCATAATAAAGGCATTGGGAAAGCTTTGATGACGAAAATGCTGGATCTTACAGATAATTGGTTAATGCTAGAGAGAGTAGAACTTGGTGTTTTGGAAATAAATCCTGGTGCAAAAGTACTATATGAAAAATTTGGATTTAGGGAAGAAGGTATAAAAAAGGGGAATCTAAAAGCTCATGGTAAGTTCATTGATGAAATTATGATGAGTCGTCTTCGGCCCAATGGTTTAATTGTACATAATTAAAAATTACAAGAAAAAGAATGCTTTTTTTGTAAAGCATTCTTTTTCTTGTAATGGGGAGTAGCTTTTTCTTAAAGATGTAAGATTTACATAAACATAACACTTTTACTTATTATGTAAGTAGTCTATACTAGAGTACATATATTTTTAAATTGGAGCGAGTAAATAAAACATGGAGCTGAGAAAATTAGAACATATCATTGAAGTGAAAAAAGAAGAACTTTTTGCACTTGTTTCAAATTAWGGATTTCAACACCAAAAAGTTCTTGAAATGAGCCAGGAATTAGACAAGTTAATAAATTATTTTATGTTATTAAAATAAAGAGCGGTCACTTTATACAGAAATAATGATTAAGTGATAGTTGGTTATTTTAATTGTTAGTTTATTAGCTGTAAATATTAAAAAGTATAATTATTTCCTTATTTAAATATATCTTCTAACATCATTAAGCGTTACGAACCTCATTTTAGAATCTCATCATGTTATAAACACTACTGTAATATGAAGTATGTTTTATTTAAATATTTTAATGAAAGAAAGTAAATAGATTAGCGATATTTTTGTTTATGAAAAGACCACCAAGTAAAATGAAATCATTAACTTTTGTTGATGTTTTTCCAGTTCAACCATAGAATTGAGAAGAAACCTTACAACAAGAAGCTGTGCATCATAAAAAATGTTTGAAAATGAAGAAGTAGTTTCGTATATGAATGGAATTCATGAGAATAGTGCTTGGAGAACTTTCATTCAATTATGGAATGAAACGAATCGTTATCCTTTTTGTGGAACTAGTGATGTTTTTAATCTTTAAGTGCCTGCATTATGTATTGCTGGAGGGAGTTCGGAGGATGAGTCTTCAGCTGCTATATCTTTTAAACAACTAAATTCTGAGATTCATATTGCTATGTTTCCTTTTGCTTAATCATTTAGTGCATAATGATCAATCTGAAATGTATTCACATACATTGTATACCTTTTCAAGAACTTTGAAAGTTGCTAGTCGAAAAAGCTGATTTTTGGGTATAATAATAAAGGAATTTATTTATAGTATCGGTTAGGAGCGTAGCAGGTATGAAAACAGTTGTTGTCATAGGTGGAGGTATTACAGGACTTTCTACTATGTATTATTTAGAAAGATTAAAAAAGGATTACGATATAGATTTGGAATTAATCCTTTTAGAACAGAATGAATATTTGGGCGGAAAAATTCACAGTGTGAAAGAAAAAGATTTCATCCTGGAAACAGGAGCCGATTCAATCGTTGCACGAAATGAAAATGTTATGCCATTTGTAAAAGAACTGAATTTAGAAGATGAAATGGTATATAACGAAACAGGTATTTCTTATATTTACTCAAATGATACGTTACATCCGATTCCTGCTGACACAGTATTTGGTATACCGACGAGTGTAGAGTCGTT
>NZ_JBFTMC010000143.1:0-9334 GCF_056396765.1 Bacillus sp. 05T22 | reverse complement strand
TATAAAAGCAAGAAAAAATTTCATCCTAATCCCTTGCAATAATTTAATCTTCAATTTTGTATCCGACTCCCCAAACATTTTGTATAATTTTTGATTCCTTTGGATTTTCTTCTATCTTATTTCTTAATCTTGCAATATGAACCATGACAGTATTATTACTTTCATAGGAAGTTTCTCCCCACACACTTTCAAATATTTCTTCTAATGTGAATACTCGATTTCGATGTTTTGCCATCAGATGCAATATATCATATTCCGTTTTTGTAAGATTGATTAACTTTCCATATATTGTTACCTTTCTAGATAGTTGATCTATTTCTAATCCTCTAATTTGAATTTTCTGTTCATGTAGTTGACTTGGAATTTGGTTGAAATATGTATACCTTCTTAATTGTGCTTTCACCCGTGCCACGAGCTCAATCATACTAAATGGTTTTACAATGTAATCATCTGCTCCTGTACTTAATCCAATGACTTTGTCTATATCCGACGATTTTGCACTTAGGAAAATAACTGGGATGTTATACTTTTCCCTAGTTTTTCTACATACTTCAACTCCATCCATTCCGGGCATCATAATATCAAGAATGACCAACTGAATGTCATTCGTATCTAATATATACAATGCCTCTTCTCCATTATAAGCTCTTAAGACTTTAAACCCTTCTTGTTTCAACTGCACCTCAATGAATTGAACAATATCTGCGTCATCATCTACGATTAATATAGATTGTTGTTTCATAGTCCATCCTCTTCAATGTTATTTGAAATATATTCCACACACCTATATTAACATGTGATAAAAGAGAATCATCATTTCTTTTTAATTAGATTTCCAAATTATCCTTATAATTATTTTCAGCACACTTTTAATCTTGTTTTACTTACAATCAAAATAAAAATGCACGTCAGCATACAATAGAGCCACTTATATAAAGATCGATTAAAAAACATTTTGATGCATTTTATTATTACTCTAAGTCATTGTTAAAAATTTGATATTTTCTAATTTCAATACAAACTAATGAATATCTAGTTTTATAGGAGTGAGAGAATGTTCCCTATATTAGAAACAGAACGGCTAATTTTGAGAGAACTTACAGAATCCGATGCACAAAGTATATTAAATTGTTTTTCTAATACAGATGTATTACGTTACTATGGTCAAAACCCATTAAGAAATATAGAACAGGTAAAACAAATCATTAGAAATTTTGCAGAAAGTTATAATGAAAAACGTGGTATTAAATGGGGAATTGAGTTAAAAGGTAAGAAAGGTACTAGTATTATTGGAACAATTGGTTTTCACGATTGGTCTTCAGAACATAGAAGAGCCGAAATAAGTTATGCACTTTTCCCTGAGCAATGGGGAAATGGCTATGCTACTGAAGCAGTTTCTACAGTTATATCATATGGTTTTAATACTCTTAATTTAACACGTATCGGAGGAGTTGTTTTTCTTGAAAATGAATCATCAAATCACTTGTTAACAAAACTAGGATGTGAATGACCCCTCCTTAACACTCTTATCGATTACTTGTTGCTTTTGCATATCAGAACGTGTATACAATTGTTTGTTTTCCTTATATTTTCTTTGTTTATCTAAAAGAGCAGAGTTATAAATTTGACGACAATATTGTAGCCAACGATCTAACGTTTCTTTTTGTTCTTTAGTTGGGAAAATCTCGTATTTTTGGCTTAGCAACATTGTCATCCCCTCCCCCTTTTTTCGATATAGTTTTTCAGATTCCTAACACAAAACAGAATATACGTTCCCTTTTCTCCTAGTATACACAAAGTTACATAAAAAGGAAATAGAAACTTCGTGCTATGCACGACCAACGTTCATCTCCTCCCTATCACCTGGGCTATGCCCTACACGTGCTTGAGGAAGGGGACTTCTGTTGGAGTACTGTTAAAAAAGAGGGAATTCTGAAAAATTATATGTATCAAAATGATGTTCCACATGATACAAATGTTTATTCTTTACTGAAATCTATTTAATAGAAGGCATACACAATTCCTTTCATTAACAATATAATTTTCAAACTTAAATGCAAACTCTCCTTTGAAAAGCTTTTTCTAGATTTGTTTTAAAATAATTCTAAAATCCATAAAAAAAGAGCTAATGCCTCCATATCAAGCAATTCGCTCTTTTTTTATAGATTATTATTTTTTGCTTATAAACGCATGTTTATACGTATATCCCCCACCAAATTGATGCTTTTCAATGCCTTTTACATATTCCTTCTGTATATATGCCGAACCAGTATGATAAAGCGGGGCGATTGCAGCATCTTCCAATACTATTTGCTCCGCCTCTTGTAAGGCTTTCCATCTTTTCTGTTGGTCTAGTACAATATCATATTTTGCTTTCTTTATAAGGTCATCATAATAAGAATTCGAGTACCCCATCTTATTATTCGGATTATCTGTCGTAAATAATTCTAAGTAACTTATCGGGTCTTTATAATCTGGCCCCCATACTACCATAGATATATCATATTGTCCTGTTTGTTCTAGCTGTAATTTTTGCTTAAATGGTTGCTGTTTAATCTGCACTGTTAAACCTTGTAAATGCTTTTCTAAATCCCCTTTTATATATTCAGCTATACGTTTCGCATTATCTTGTTCAAATGTCAAGAACTCTACTGTGACACTTTCTATACCAAGTTCTTTTTTCGCATCTTCCCAAAGTTTTTTTGCTTTTTGCAAATCATAACCAGCAATATTTCCATTTTCCTTTCGAAAATCTTTTCCATTTGTTTCATTCGTATATCCTATTGGTATAAGACCTTGTGCAGGAACTGCGCCATTATTCATAAAATGACTTACAAATCCTTCTTTATTCAGTGCTAAAGAAATAGATTGACGAAATTTTTTATTTGCCAGAAAAGAATTTGCTTCATTAAAACGAAGCATCGCTATTGCGGACTCGCTTGCCATATGTAATTCTTTATTATCTTTATATCGATCTACAAACATAGAATTTATAGGAACTCGATCAAGACTACCAGATTCATATAAATTTACAGCTGTCATTGTATCTTTTACAATATGAAAGTTTATTTCATCTAGCTTCACTTTCCCCTTATCCCAATATGTATCATTTTTCTTTAATTGAAATTCTTGTTCATGCTTCCATTTTTCTAACACAAACGCTCCATTGTATATAAGATTATCTGGTTCTAATCCATAACGATCTCCTTGTTCTTTCACAAATGATTCATGCTGTGGTAAATAAATAGGCAACGCTAATAATTGCAATAAATAAGGGACAGGCTGCTCTAACTGTACTTCTAGCGTATAATCATCTAATGCCTTTACTCCTAGTCGATCAGTAGCCAATGTACCTTTATTAATTTCTTGTGCGTTTTTTATATAAAATAGCATGTATGCATATTGAGATGCTGTTCCAGGACTCAATGTCCGTTTCCACGAAAAAGTAAAATCATGTGCTGTTACCGATTCCCCATTTGACCATTTTGCATCTTTACGCAAATGGAATGTATATCTTTTCCCATCCTCACTTTTCTCAAATGACTTCGCCACACCAGGTACGGGCTTGTCTTGATTATCTAGCACATACAACCCTTCAAATATATTTTGCATCACATGTGATGATGTACCATCCATCACTTTCGCTGTATCAAGAGAAGGAATTTCTTCTGATACTGTTACATTTAACACTTGTTTTTGAGTCTCTTTATTAACTTTATTCGCTGTACTACTACAAGCCGATAAAATCAAAGATGTGACAAGTGTAATTACTAGTAAGCGGCTCTTTTTCTGCTTCATGAATTTTTCTCCTTAAATTCAAATAATATTATAAAACGTTATACATTATAACAGAAGGACCAGTATAAAGTCGTGATATTCTATTGAATATTTATTGTTTCACATAAAATTCACAGAAAAAACGCTCCCCTCTTGTATTTTATTAAAAAGGGGAGCGTTCGTTATCAATTCCGCTATTTCAACTACATCTTCAATCCTCGTTTATAACAACTTGCCTCAAAAATAATTCGCTCTTCATCTAATGTTTTACATTCACCATTCCACACAATATGTTTCCCATTAATTACAACATCAGATACATCTTTTCCACTTGCTGCATACACAAGGTGTGACAACACTTCTTCTGCTGGCTGTAGATGCGGCTTATTGGATGGATCAATTGTAATAAAGTCAGCACACTTTCCTACTTCAATGGAACCTGTTTGTTTCATCCCAATGACTTCTGCCGCTCCTTTTGTTGCGAGTGAAAGAGCTGTTTCAACTGGTAATGCAGTCGCATCTTTATGAATACCCTTTTGCAATAAAGTTGCAACTCGAAGCTCCTCAAACATATCTAAATTATTGTTAGATGCAACGCTATCTGTTGCAATACCAACTTTGATTCCCGCTTCTAACATTCCTTTAACATYCGCTATACCAGACCCTAATTTTAAATTGCTATTTGGATTGTGTGCTACACGAACGTCATGTTCCGCTAAGAATGCGCGCTCATCTTCATTTAACATAACGCCATGTGCAATAACTGTCGGTCTCTTAAATACACCACAGCTTGCTGCATATTCTACGGGACGTTTGCCATATTGCGCTTCAATATCGCGTACTTCACGCTCTGTTTCTGAAAGATGGATGTGAACCATCGTATGGTTTTCCACCGCGATTCTCGCACACTCTTCTAACATTTCAGTAGAGCATGCATATGGACTATGAGGAGCGACCATCGTTGTTAACATGCCGTTTTCACTGTAATATCGTTTTACATATTTTTCAGCATCTTGAATTGCTTTCTTTTCATCCTCTTTCGTTCCAAAGCTAAATAAAGTTCTTGAAACAGCCGCACGCATTCCACTATTACGAACCGTTTCCATAATCGCGTCCTGATCTACACCAATTGGATTAAACATATCAGAAAATGTTGTCGTCCCACTCTTCACCATTTCTAATAAACCAAGTTCTGTACTAGCAACCGCAAGCTCTGGCGTAAATTGACTTTCAAGTGGCCAAATTCTCGTTTCAAGCCAAGGCTGTAATAACATATCATCGCCAATTCCGCGTAAAAGACTCATCACAACATGCGTATGTGTATTCACAAGACCTGGAAATACCCATTTCCCTTTAAGATTTACTACTTCATCTACTTGATTTCCATTAGAGAATTCACCATTTCTCACTTCTATAATTTTACCATCTTCTACAAGAATATATCCGTTTTGTAACACTTCATTCTGTTCATTTAAAGTTACAATCGTAGCGCTTACATAAGCTGTTTTCAAAAGTATTTCCCCTCTCAACTCTATGAAGTACGTTCCCTTTGATAAGTTACCACCATTATAGTAACTTATTAAACATTAAGAGTCAAAAGATATTTCACTTCAGACAAATTCTATTGCATAAAGATATGCATTTTCTGTTTTAAAGTATAATATTGCCTATCATTTGTGTCTGCAAATGCTTCTTCTCTATTAGAAGGAATATCCATATAAGCTATCTCTTCAAAAAATTGTGTTGCTGTAAAATCATATCGCTTTCCATTTATAACATTGTAAAAGTGCCAACCTTCGCCAACTTGCGTCTTTTTTATTTCCCCTCCAAACAAATCATGTATAACAAGTGCTGTTACACCACATTGCCCTTTTGCCGGATTTTCTATCGTCCACTTTGAACTTGTTTCAAGTGACCAAGATTTCATTAAAATCTTGTAGATTTGTGCGATTTCAAAACCGTCCATTTCAGCATCTCCTATGTATACTCATTTTTATACATCATATTGCAAAAGTGGCAGAACACGATCTTTAAAAACTGTTGAAGGTGTCTCTCCAATCAATTTTGCACCCATTTTCATGTAGTAGCCTTTCGCATTTGGATCACTATCAATTGTAAAACTCTTAATTTCTAATTCAACTGCTTTTTCTACGACACTTTGCCATAGAATGTTACCATAACCCTTTCCCTTATAATTTGGATGTAAATATAAAAAATCGAGAACATCTTCTTCTTTTCGTTGAAATGAAAAAAAACCAATTTTCACTCCTTCATTTTCTAAAATATATACGTAGTGATTTTTAATATACTCTTCCGTAATCGTTAAATCTTCCTTACATGCTAGTATAAATTCTTCGCTATAATCCCAAGTTGCCTTTGATGTTAGTGCTATATGACTTAGTTCATTTGCCTCGTTTAATAATGCTTTCCTCACTACCATTTCTCCCTCTCCCTTTCCTTTAAATTACAAAAAGAACCCTTACTGATACTTTATCATAGTAAGAGTTCTCTCATCATTTTAATCTACCTTCGCTCCATAACACCTCGCCACAGCAACCGCCTGCGTTATATCCAATCTTACATTCTGTAAATCAAATGCTCTAAAGTCAATTCTATCCACTACAGCTCCTCTTAAATCTGCACCTATAAGCTTGGCTTTTCCTAATTGTGCACCTGTTAAATCAACATCACGTAAATCAGCTTTTTCTAAATTACACTCACAAAGATCCGCTTCAACTAAGCGAATACCCTTTAATTTTTGTTTACTTAAATTCGCAAATCTTAAATTTGTATATGACCAATCACCAAATACAATCGTTATTCCATCTAAATTCGCCTCTTCAAAATCAGAACCCGTCATTTTACATTCCTCAAACTTAGAAACAAATAAATTTGCTCCAGAAAATTTACAATTTGCAAACGTACTTCCCTGGTGAATTGAAGCATTAAAAAGAGCACCTGTGAAGTCACATTCTATGAAATTACAATTTTCCGTTACAATTTCTGATGCATCTACACCTCTAAAACGACACTTTATAAATGTACAATTTTTTAATTCCTCTTCTTTTATAGCAACATCGCGAAAATCTATTTCTATATACTCTTTATTTACAAATTCACTCATACTTTCCCTCCAAATTCCCAAAAAGAAACCTCACTACAACAAAAGTGAGGTTTCTTTTTATATAATATGTTCATCTAACCAAGAAATCAAATCTTGAAATACTTCATCCCTATTTACTTCATGGAACATTTCGTGCCTTCCATTTTCATATAGACGAAGTGTTACATCTTTCACACCGCAATTTTTATACATATCGTATACTTCTTTTACGCCTTTCCCCATATCTCCCACTGGATCACGATCTCCGGAAAAAATATGTATCGGGAGGTCTTTAGGTGTTTTTTTATATTCCTCTAGTTTATTCACTTCAAGCACACCGTTAAATAATTCACGATAAAAACTTGTTGAACAAATAAAACCACATAATGGATCTTCTATGTATCTATCAACTTGATTTGTATCTGAAGAAAGCCAATCAAACTTTGTACGATTCGGTTTAAAGTTCGAATTAAAATTTCCAAATGATAAAAAGTTCAACATTGGGCTTTTTGTTTTTGCACCACGAAGCTTCATTTCAACTGTTGCCACTCTATGACCTACTACACCTAAAAACCCAGGATTTCCACCTGTCCCAGAAATAAGGAATCCATCATATAGTTCACCACGAAGTTGTACAGCACGTCTAGATAAGAAAGAACCCATACTATGCCCTAATAAAAAAAGTGGACAAGTATGTTCATTACGAATAAGTTCCGATACAAAGATTATGTCAGTAACAGCTTGATCCCAGCCAATATTCGGTTCAAAATGGCCGTAATCCTCTTCTTGTTTTGCTGTTTTTCCATGTCCCCGGTGATCATGAGCATACACACCATAACCAGCTTTCAACAAAGCATCAATGCATTCTGTATAGACACCAGCATGTTCCGTCATACCATGTGCAATCTGTACAATTCCACGAAGTCCACTTTCCGGCAGCCACTTACGTAAATAAATTTCCGATCCATCCAATACCGTAACAAAGCTTTCCTGTATGTTCATTTTGACGGCCTCCAAATCTATATAATCTATTGCAGAACAATAGCAATCTATATCCTAAAAAAATGAATCACTATTCATTCTTCTTACTATGTATTATATGCAATTGTTTTCGTTATGACAAACACTGTATTTTCTAAACGAATCCTCAAATTATTTTATCTTGACGAACAATAAATATAATTATATAGTTACTTACGTAAAGTAATCATTATATTTTTAGGAGGTAGCAATTATGATACCATCATTATTTTTAGCACACGGCTCACCAATGCTTGCTATTCAAGATACAGATTATACACGTTTTCTAAAAACACTTGGAGAAACATATAAACCAAAAGCAATTGTTATTTTTACAGCACACTGGGAAACTGAAGTATTAACCATCTCATCTTCAGATAATGAATATGAAACCATTTATGATTTCGGCGGATTCCCTCCCGAAACGGATATATCTCCGTAAACTTTTAWGTACATATTCTTCAAATATCATCCAAACCTTTAATTTTCAAACATATCACGCATTAAAGGTTCACTGTACATAAATAGGACGCTCACGATAAAATGTGTACATGTTGATTTGAAATAAAGTCGTACCGGTTTGAAGAAAGTTTAACCGTTTTAGAGGAAGATTTTTCAAGAAAACATTGTTGTTGCAAGGTTTATAAAAACTTTTGATCGAACTTTCTTATAAAATTTGTATACGGGGTAGCACCACATCGCTATCAAGCTAAGCTCATACAACGTTAATTATTATAGAGGTTGTTTCTTTTTTATAAAGATTATGTGTAGAGAATTTAAAGATTTGCATACGAAATAAACCCTATCGGGTTTATTTCGTATGCAGATTTTGAGACAGCTGATATAAATTCTTTAGAAAAAAGAAAAAATCTAGTTGAACGGAGTTTCACTTAGTCTTAGCTTGATGGGTATGGGGTCCCACCCACATTTTAACGAAAACATACGCTAAGCAAATTTCGACTGTGAAGAGCAGCTGAGGAAGCTACACGAAAAAAGGAAACAGACAACTATAGCTAAGGTTGAGGAAGCTATAAAACGTCTAACCAAGAGCTCTAAAGCAATTAACTTCAATAGTGTGGCAGAAGAAGCCGGAGTGAGTAAAGCCACACTGTATAACCATACAGAGCTCAAAGAACGCCTCAATTTCTTGCGAAATCAACAAGAAAAAGCATTTGTGGACTCTAGGATTAAACAGGACGAGAACAATCAAAATGCCGTCATCGTTTCTCTTAAAAGAAGAATTGAAAAGTTAGAGAAAAAGAATAAAGAGCTTGAAGAAGAAAATAAGCAATTGCGTGAAAAAGAAAATAAAAAGTTTACTAATTACTTCATGAAGTTATAAAATTAGGACCGTACATATTAGACATATCTAAAATGTACGGTCCTTTTGTTTACTAGTGGTTCACTTATCTAACCTAAAGATAAGTATGTGGT
>NZ_JBFTMC010000142.1:0-9602 GCF_056396765.1 Bacillus sp. 05T22 | reverse complement strand
GCAAGAAAAGAGAAAAAACGAAATAGCGGGGATCCCTAGAATCCTTGCTATACCAACCATGTATAAAATCATGCATAAACGAAGAAAAAAAGAACCAGGCAAACCCCTTGAGAGAGTAAGGCGCCGCCTGGTTCCTTGCTACCGATAATGTGACGTTATGTTAACCTTATATGTATACAATATGCATGGTCTTTTACATAAGTTTGATAAATATATAACGAATAAAAATGTACAAAGGATGGTGAAAACATGAATACAGAGGAAAAAGAATTTGCAGAGAAAGTATTAAGGCGTTTATGCGTAGGAAGTCAAATAGACGGCATAAGATTTGGACTTAATAACTCTCTGTTATATTTCATGCACTATGATGGAAGAGATAATGCTGATCAGCTATGGTTACATTGCGAATCAAGATGGATCGTATATTCGAAAACCCCAGATACATATCCATTATCTGAAAAAGAGATGGAGATAAAGACAGAAGAAGACCTATTGAAATCTGTCATTGATATAAGGAGAGAGAAGATAGTAGATATTCGATTAGGAGATGTTTCTCCACATCTTATTATCACTTTAGAATCAGGAAAGATATTATTTGTAAATGGTCATCATCCAGACTATGAATGCTGGCAGATAGGTGACGGAAGGAACTATGGTGGAAGTGATTGGTTACTAGTTGCTGTTCCTGAAGACAAGATAGCAGTTTGGGCTCCGGATGATTTCAATTGACTTCCAATAACGAATTTTACGTTAACTAGCCTCTCTTACGAGGGCTAGTTTTTTTGTTTTAATTTTGTCTTTTTATTTATTGTAAATCGAGCAAAGCAACACCAAGTCAAAAAAAATGTTTTTGGGGTATGTGATCACATACCCGTAAATACAAGGATCCAGATTTTTTATGTTATGGTTAAATAAGACAAAGATTATGGGAGGAAGTGAAGGAACAAAAATGAAATCTAAAATATTACTAGCTATTGGAACGATAATCGTTATGGGAAGTGTATCAACAGCTTGCGAAGTGACGAAAACGAACGAAAAAGTGAAATCAAGCCCAAAGGTGGAAACGGTTAAAAACGTTGCTGATCCAAATAAAGAATGGGAAGATTTATCGATGAATAGCGATGGGGCTGCGGTCAATTTTCCCACAAATGCGAAAGATTGGATTGCATATCAAGTCGATAAAATTTCGCAACCAGACCCAAAAGGTGCCGATGCAAATTTTGATGAAGGATACGATTACTATCTGAAAGCGAAGTCTGTTTTAGATGTTATGGGAAGATACATTCGAGTTAAAGGCACAGACCTTGAAAAAGATTTTAAAAATTTACGAGGACTTGCAGGCGAAATTTATCATGAACAATTTAATCGAACAGCTCACATTGATCCCGAGGGGAAAGCAATGGAGAAAACAGAATTCGTTGGACAATGGAAGCCTACCAGTAAAAGCATGCGCAAAACATATGAATATATGACCAGATTGTTAAATGACATGAACGTTGCAATTAATAATGATGGGAAAGGTAAAACATTTGGTGTATCACACCAATTAAACGGCGAAGCAACAAATGAAATGGAATCATACATTTCACATCATGACGAAGATGGCAAAACGATAAAGTAAGTTAAGAAAGTAATAGGGTATTGTTGAAAAAACACATAAAAAAAGACATCTTCGACTAGAGAAGATGTCTTTTTAAATTCAAGAAAATGAAAGAAACATTTATCCTAAAATTAATGTACAATGAGCAACTTCTAATAATCAAAATTATGTGAACACGAAAGTCCTCCAGTTAAACAATCTGGAGGACTTTTTTTGTGGTTTGTTCTTGTCTTTGGGTCTTACATTTGCTTTTTGGCTAGAGTGCTGGCTCGTCGTGTGGGGGCGAAACCCCACGTATTACGTATCTATTTTTTGAATAAAGACTATTTTGGAACGAATGATCTAAGCGGTTCGGCTCGTATACTTGCTTGTCCAAGTCGAGAACCATTGCTTTGCTTTTTGTCTGTCGGCTTGGCGAGAAAAGCACACGAGCCGAAAAAAGTTTTGCAAGGACAAAATAAAAAAAGAAAGGCGTTAGCCTTTAGGTGAGGATGAACGAACCGACTTTTTTTATTTTGAGGGTGGAGATTTTTGAGTGGGCTTCTCAAAAATACAACCCGTTCCTTGCGGAACTTTTAGCCCTATATATAAGAGTGAGATAGAGCAAATAAAAAAAGTCAGTAATACCAAGGGTTTATAGCATGTGAGGTGTTACTTTTTCGTAACACCTGTGTTACTTTTTCGTAACACCTAAAAAAAGGAAAATCATAATAAAAAAAAGATGTCAATGAAAATTTGACATCTAAAATAAATAGATTGGTAATTTATATTTTTTCTTAGATTCATCAATTTTAAAGTTTCTTAATGAATTTCTAAAAATATGCTGAGTTGCTTTATCTATTCCATCTTTAGGACTACAACACATAATATTAGGATTTACAAACCATGTACGACTTGTGCATGCACGACCATCTTCTGTTGTTATTCCTGCTTCTGCAACTCCTAAAACCCCTTTTTTAAATAAACCATTCATGGTTAAAGAAACATTTTTTCTTGCCATTTTAAAACGTTCAGCTAAATATGTAGGTGATGCTGGAGTAGTTGTATCTACATTGTCCTTATCAATTTTTTGAATAATAACGTTAGTTTTGAATTCCACATATGGAGCAAGTTTAAATAAAAATGCTTCTTCCTTGCTACTCAAATACTCAATTTCAGTAAGATAATTAACGTTATCCATAATTAACTGCACAAACCTCACCCGATCTGTAGGTTTTTTCTTTTTCCCTATGAAATATTCATCTCCACCAGTTGTTTTACTTAATAACTGTAAAAGCATTGCTTTCTCTTCTTCTGAGTAACCACCGGCTTGCAATTGATCATAAATACTATCAATCTTACTATCTCTTAATTTCGCTTTTTTTTCAGCTTGTCCAAAATCTACAACTTTTGTCATAAAATAATTCACTCCCTTATGTGGAAGGAATCAACTTTTATATGTTAGAATGTATATAGAATATATTTTGGTTGATTCCAACCTGTTTATGAAAGACCGCCTGTCCGGCCAAAGACTAGGGCGGTTTTTCTGTTTTTATCATAACATGAAATCTATTGTTAAATAAAACCACTCTTAAACTCTTCTAAAATGTTTTTAATCACTTAAGGTAGTTCCATCCCTATCGATGAAAAAAAAGAACGTATAAGGAAATACAAGGGGATTAGAACTACACTTGTAGCTAATCCATATTTGAAAGCATCTACCCAAAAATACATTAAAGTATCTTTTTTAAGGTTCAAAATCAATTGATTGCTCTTTTCTTCGACTTTTTGTAATCTTTTTTGTGCTTTTATGCTCATGTTGTGAATCTCGCGTCCCATGTCTTTCTTGATTTCTTCCATTTGTCCGTTTAGGTTGTTTTGAATGTTTTGGAGATGATAGACTGTTTGTTGGTTGTTTGCTGCCATCTCGCTTTTTCCACTTTCCAAAGTCTTCAGTAGAATTTCTTTGTTGACGTTCAAGAGCTGACTTTGCTTTTCTAAAATTAAAAGCATCTCCTTCTGTATTTCCTCGCTTGTCTTCTGCATTGCTATCAATTCTTTGCTCGTTGCCATTTTCATATTGGTATCCCTGTCCATCTGTACGCTGATGTACCCTTTCAGTAGATCCATTAACTTCTGATTGTCCTCTAGATTCTTCTGCAACTCTTGTATAAGTTTCGCTGACTCGTCGCTCTTCACTTGATTCAATTTGTCTACTAAACTCATTTTCTATCGTACCCCTTTCGTAGTTTAAGCCGAGTGTTTTCCCCCTTACAAATCGCCCTACATCAGGATGTTTAAAACTAAAATGTTGACCACGTTCTTTCACTTCAACACCAAATTTTTGTTGCAATAGCTTCTTAAAATCTTCTAGATTTGTTGTTTGATCTTTTACATAGTCAATCGTTTGACGTAATTCATCCTTCCAACTTATTTCACCACGTTTGGCAAGACCGTATTCAGCTTGATGATAACGTTGCTTTGCTGATGGCTCTTTTACAACAGATAAGTCATGCTGCTCACATAATTTATCTGATTGCTCACGTATAAAATAAAGGTTTTTCGCATTATCTACATATTTTTTCCCTGTCTCAAGATTTACGGAATTGATGACAATGTGATTATGTATATGGTCTTTATCCGTATGCGTATAAACTGCTACCTCATGATCTTTTGCAATTTCCTTGGCTAAATCTTGCCCAATTTGATTTGCTAATTCTGGCGTTACTTCTCCTGGTTTAAAAGACTGTACAACATGATGGGCTTGTACACCGCCATTTTTGCCCCATAATTCCCTTGTAGCTGTCATTTGGCTCCTAACATACTCCACATCACAATTCACACCGCAGGAGGCTTTTGAACGCTTCTCAGCGTACCTCAATAATGCATTCGCATTTTTTGTACTACCTAGCTTAATTGTTGCCATGCCTTTTCCAATCCTTTTTTGATTTGCTCTATGTTGTAATTTAATCGTTCCAATTCTTGTTCACTTACTTGTTTTCGAGCATTGCACCACTTTGTTACTTGGTTCAAATTGGTACCAATTGCTCTCAATTCCCTCGCAATTTCAATTGCTCCTTTTCTATCAATCTTCGGTTGTCTTACTCTCACCCCATGCGCCTTGGCTTTCACGAAAGCCGGCACACTCATTCCAACGTTATCCGCCATAAGCGTTAACCGTTGAAACTCGTCTTCGCTCACCCGAAATTTAATTTGTTTTGCCTCAGATCTGTTCTCGCTCACAACGTAATTCCTCCTCAGCGGCTGCCCATCTATAGAGGTCATCCGCACGATAAAATGGTATCCTTATATTTCCATTTTATCGTAATCGTCGTAATTAGGCAAGCTCCGTATTTGGTACCCAAATACATGCTTGGTCATGCTTAGCATGACACCCCCCAGCCCCCTTAAAAGGGGGAGTTAACACCTTGGACTTTGTCCAAACCTACAAGGGGAACTTTCCCCCTTGACCCCTTTATGAAACACCCCCAACCCCCTCAATATTGAGGGGGCTCCCTCGCCGGTTGGCAGGGTCAAAAGGGTACCTTTTGACAACCACAAGAGGGTTGCATAGTGAGTCTGTCAACTCCTTAATGCTCCTTCATTTCGCTTCCGCTTCATTCTGTCCGCTTACCGTTGACAGACATGATACAACTACCTCTAATTATTTGTAAGTTTAGTATTTCTAGAAATAATATATAAGATTAATACAAGAACAAATAATGAAATACTAACTATCCCAGTTACTGTCTCGTTATTTACTGTGTAATTTACAATAGTAATAATAAACAAACAAAGAGTACCTATTAATGCTAACTTTTCTTTTATAAATTTAAACATTAATTCATCCCCTTTTCTAATAAATATAGCAAAAATAAATTGTAAAATAATGCAAAATTAGCAGATTAAATCTTTAAAAATCATATGATATTTCGTGACCTTACCCTCCATATGCAATATTACATATAAAAATATATTGATATAAATGTAAGCGCTTACTATAATAAAAGCATAAAGATAAATCACATCTTAGCAACAACAAAAGAGGAGGAAATAATATGACAATCGCAATGACAGTTTTAAAATTCGTAGGTGGAGCACTTCCATTCGTTCAAGAACTTTTAAAAGCATTTATGTAAGTTTACTATTTAGCAATTATTTATAAAAATTATCATATCTTAATACGAAATAAGAGGAGGAAATAATATGGCAATCGCAATGGCAGTTTTAACATTCTTAGGTGGAATCATCCCATTAGTAGGAGAGCTTTTAAAAGCAGTAATGTAAGTTCATTATTCCGCAATTATTTATAAAAATTATCATACAAATGATCTGTATATCAAAGATGAATTGATTTGCAGATCATTTGTGTGAGCAAAGTCCCTTTAACATTATGAAGGGACTTTTTTAAATTTCTACATACTAGAGGTTCCGTTACATCAACATCAAGTTAAAGCACTTTTAAAACATTAAAAAGTGCTTTTTATTTATTAAGAAATGAATGTAAACTTTTAAATATTAGTTTACATTCAAATACCCTTAAACATTGACTTTACACCGAATCCCCTGATATCATCAAAATTATCAAGGAAAGTATACATTCAAAACAATATAAATAAAGAGGTACAGAAACACATGAACAAAAAAACACATCTCATTGATGTCCAACCCATCCGAAGTAAAAATCAGATTGAAGATATGAAATGGGCTCTTAAACGTCACTGTTCAAAAAGAGACTACATCTTATTCACGATTGGGATCAATACAGGTCTACGAGTAAGTGATCTACTTCAATTAGAGACTCATATGATTTTAAAATTAAAACGAAAACGTAGAAAAGAATTAAAAGTAAAAGAGGGAAAAACGAAGAAAGAACGGATTATTAATCTTACTTCTATTTTTGACGAAGTATATCAATACGCCCAAACAGTAGAAAATACCTGGTTATTCCCTTCACGTAAAGGAAATCAACCCATTAGTAAAATCCAAGCCTATCGACAATTGCAAAAAGCCGGAGATTTTGCCGGTGTAGAATCCATTGGTACTCACACCATGCGCAAAACTTTCGGCTATTGGTTTTATAAACAAACAAAAGATGTCGCGATGTTGCAAGACATACTCAATCACAGTACACCAAAAATTACACTCAAATATATTGGTATCAATAAAGAAGAAAAAGACAATGTTCTAGATATCTTTTGTATTTAATTTAACTATCATGATTAATCTTGATAAATATTTATTTGCATTGACTTAAAAAGAAAATAAATGTATTTTTGTATTAAGTAAATTATTTTTACCTAAGGCAACTTTAAAGTTATAAAACTCGCATAAGGTATTTAAAGTAATTCAAAATTTATGTCATGGTATTCCTTTGTAGCTCCCGTTGCCATCGGGAGCTACTCCCCATTTTAAAGTTAACATAACACTACTTCTCGGTAGCAAACATATTAATGCCGTAATTACATAAAGAAAAAGAATCCCTTATGATTTCTGGGATTCTTTTTCTTGTTTAAAGTTTACTCACACAAATGATCTGCACATCAATTCATCTTTGATATACAGATCATTTGTATGATAATTTTTATAAATAAGTACAGAGAATTCTATTACATGAATGCTTTTAGAAGTGTTGCTACTAATGGGATTACTCCACCTAAAAATGATAAAACTGCCATTGCGATTGCCATATTATTTCCTCCTCTTTTAATTTCTGAATATTAAGAATTCTATAAATTCATTATATTACAGATTTAAGAATATAACAATATCTTTTTTATTCTCTCTAAGATTTCGAAATATGCCCATATATTTTATAAATTCCTGCAAAGAAAAAACCAACTCGTATGAGTCGGTTTTAAATAGTTAGTTTACTTGAAGGGGTTTTGAAGCCGCTGGGATAGCTCTGTATAAGAACATAGCTAACTGTTCACGTGTTGCAACCCCCTCTGGATCAAATTGGTTATCGCCTACACCACTAGTTATACCATTACTATATAAAATTTTAATCTCTTCACTTGCCCAGTGACCTTGCGTATCAGCAAATTGATGATCAAATTTCTTAGTCAAACCAAAAGCAGTTCTAAACGCAACTGCAATTTCCGCTCTTGTTATATTACGCTTAGGATCAAATTTTTCATCCTTCAGATAGGGAAAAATGCCATTATTGTATACTGCTACAATTTCCTTTTTGAAATTTGAACCATCTATGTCATTGAAAGGTTTAGGATTCTTATAAGGACCGTCAGGAATCTTAATCATTCTGTATAAAAATACTGCTAATTCTTCACGTGTCACTTTATCTTTGACACCAAAATAACCATTACCATATCCTAGCATTATATTATGATCAGCCATGTACTGAATCTCTTTATACGCCCAATGCGATTGAGGTACATCTATAAAACTACTTGTTTGAACGTTCGCTGCTTTTATATTCTGATTTGAGTTATTACTTGTTGTTTCAGCAAAAGAATTCTGCGCAAAAAAAGTCGTACCAAATACCGCTACACATACACCCGAAATAATTAATTTTTTCATTTCTTTCTCTCCCAATCATTATAATAATTATTATCTACATATAATTATATATAAATATAATTATATAGCAATTTTTTTATGTTGGGATAAAACAAATATATTAATCAAAAAAAGAATCCCTTATTTATTTTGGGATTCTTTTTCTTTTTTAAACATTGCTCATACAAATGATCTACACATCAATTCACTTTTGATATACAGATCATTTGTATGATAATTTTTATAAATAATTGCGGAATAATGAACTTACATTACTGCTTTTAAAAGCTCTTGTACGAATGGAATAATTCCACCTATAAATTTTAAAACTGCCATTGCGATTTCCATGTTATCTCCTCCTTTATTCTTATATTAAGATTTCGTGAATCTCTGTACCCTTATTATAGTAAGCGCTTTCAAAAATAGCAATACTTTTTTTAAATATAATATTTTATATAATAAAACCCAATGTTTTATGTAAATAAAAGTATACTTAAAAAACAACATTTTAATAGCAAGGGAATGCTTGTATGCTGATCTGTACTGCATTCCCTTATTGTATGTATGCTATATTTCTATTCTTCTTTTTCCGACATTAAAACCCTACAAAGAATATCAACCACATTTAATTTTTAAACAAACCGAAAAAACCTTTCCGTTTTTGTTTCTGATTTTGATTCTGTATATCTCTAATGTTTTCAAGCAATAATTGATCCCGTTTCTCTAATTTTTTCTCTATAAAAACTTCTAATTCACTATTTTTACTTTCTACTTCAGTTAATTTTCTCTCAGTATTAGCCAAATGCTCTTTTGTAGTAACTAATTCATTCGTAATCTCTTGTAATTTTTGAACCAGTACTTGATTGAACTGATTTTGTAATTGCTGATTTTCTAATACTTCATCCAATTTTTTTTCTAATTCCGATTTTTCTTCTTTTGAAACAAACGAATCAAGTTCTCCATTCTTCCATGCTCGAACTTGATCGTAAGACCATTTTTGTACATGTATTTTTTCTTTTATAGCTTTTAATTCTTCAATATTTTCCTTAGAGTACCTGCGATGTCCTCCCTGACTTCGCTCGGTTTGTATATTAAATTCGTTTGACCATACTTTTAATAAATCGGGAGTCACCCCTAAACGATCCGCAACAATTTTCGGTGTATACATTTCCGATTTTAGTTCCAATTTTAATTCCTCCCCCAAAAACGGAATACATTTTTTCACTCATAAACACGATTAAATCAACATTTTAATCAAAATCGGAATTCAATTGCAACTGATTTTACAACCGATTTTAAAAACGAATTAATTTCGAAATACATTTCGATTTTACCATTGAATACTCATTACTTCTCGATAACAGCATCAAAATCTTTTTTTAATTTATACAAGATTTTATGCAAGAAAAGAGAAAAAACGAAATAGCGGGGATCCCTAGAATCCTTGCTATACCAACCATGTATAAAATCATGCATAAACGAAGAAAAAAAGAACCAGGCAAAC
>NZ_JBFTMC010000141.1:0-10635 GCF_056396765.1 Bacillus sp. 05T22 | reverse complement strand
CTATGAAAGTAGGGTGTATGGTAATGAAGCTGTTAGTGCATATGGTAATAACATGATGAGAAATTACACCAACTTTAGAACTATCATAGTTGTTACCTTATAATGCACCAAATGGTTTGACTTAGTAAGCGGTAATTGGTAACCCAGTTATCGCTTTTTGTTTTAACTAAGGGTACGGGTAATCCTCCTAAGATAACGGAAATAAAAGAGGAGGATCTTGGTAAGCATATTATTAAAGGGAAAAATGGAAGGAAAGAACTTGCACCAAACGTGCGCTATATCACTGAGGATGGTTATAAATATACAACAGATGAGCTTGGTAGAATAGTAGATGTTGAGGCAGAAGAACTAATACTTCAAAAAGGAAAACGAAATACAGGAATGCAAGTGGCTRCAGGACGAGAAGATAKGTTGCCTGATGATGATGGGGGTYACTTGATAGGAACACAATTTCACGGATCCGGTGACATTGATAATTTAGTCGCTCAAAATAAACAAATTAATCGTTCTGGTGGAGAATGGTATAATATGGAGAAGGAGTGGGCTAATGCATTAGGTGGAAATCCCCTTAAAAAAGTGTCAGTAAAAATTGAACCAGTATATAGTGGGCAATCAATGAGACCAAATTCGTTCATGGTAGAATATCAAATTCAAGGGAAGAAACCGGTTATACGTGAAATTTTAAATAAACACTATATACCTAGAATGTATAATGTTGATAGAAAAATTTATAATCAATTTCTACATGAATTATTTGATTTGACAGTTCAATTACAACAAGTATTTATTGATAATCAACAAGAGGCGTGGTTTTCAGTTACAATGATGGTGAATGGTGAAGGGAAATTAAAAGTTCGATTTAGTTATGTTAACTGGAACGATTCAGAATTTGGACCTTCAGATAGAATTGAATATTTTGAGTATAAATATTTAAATAGAGAACTAACAGATGAAATAGACAAAGAACTGATGGCAAGAATGGAAAAGTATGAAGAAGAGCGGTCTTAATAAAAAAACATCATTGAGTTTTTTATATTAGGACCGAATACATGAATGAAAAACAAAGTATATGTGAAGTGTATAGAAAAAATGATAAGGTGTTTGAAAATACATACTCCATGATGGTTGTATCTTACAAACTTAGAAAACAAATGAACTTAAAGCACTTGATTGTCAATTAAAGGCAACAAGTGCTTTTTTAATTGATTGGTATGCTTTAACGTTATAAATAGTTGGTAAGTTGGAAGAAGTAACGGCATTCATGAATAAGTTGCCGTATAGTATGAAGAATGTCGGGGAGAAGATTAAAAATATTGAAATCCCAAATTTATTCCATGAACCTTTGTTAGCTGGTGTTGGGAATGGAGGAGGAAGAAACGCACTTGGTGGAGAGTTATTTTCTGTTGCTAAGAGTGAAACTAAGGGGCAAGCGCAAAATGCAAACCGGTTATCTGGGGAGAAACTTCCTGCAGAGGGGGTTACTGGAGCTGATAGGTTAAAGCAGCTCAATTTGCAAAATTCTAGAGAAACAATGATAACTGACTTAGATAACTATAGAAAAGTTTTACGCAAAAACGGGGATGCAAAGGATATAAGCAAAATTTTTGCTATTGTGGATACGGAAAATCCATCTTTGAAAGGTATTGCAGGTAGTGGGAATTGGAAGTATAATCCAACTATAATTGATCATAGAGGGATTGATCCTAGAGGATTTTGTAAAACACCCGGAGATTACACTAAGTATTATAGAAGTCTATTATTAGAAAAGTATATAGATAGTTTACCTGATAGCTTTTTTATTGGAAAAAATAAAGAATTTATAAGAGAAGATATGGCAAAATTAAGAGCTAGTATAGAAAAAGTAAGAGCAGAAGCAGAAAAGTTAAGACCGCTTAATAAGTATGGAGAACCGAGCTTTCAATATGAGTGGAATATTGATAAATGTGCAGAGGTTTGGAGCGCAAGAGATGCAATATTAAAAGGCGCAAGATATGATAATTTTATCGTTAGAACGGAAAACTTACGAGGTGGTTTTGCTGAACCTTGTGAGAATTGTAGTAGAACGTTTTTTGATTTCTATAATATTGATAATGATAAATAGGAGGAATGAATATGGGAATATCAAATAAGACAATAGAAGAATTGAAAAAAGCGGGATGGTATGAGGGTAGAAAAATAGACATATCAGAAAATGTAAAGTTTCTTGAAGAAAGAGGCTTTGAAGTTTTTGAAAGTGCAAAAAAATTTATGGAGGAGTTTGGAGAATTACGAATCAATGTTGAAAAAATTTGGCCAGATGGATTGGTCATATCTAAACATACCACTTGCATTAAGGAAGTGATAGGTGTGTTAGATAGTTCGTGTTTTGGTTTAGAAAATTTTATTGATGATAAAGTTATTCCTATAGGCTCACTCTATAATTTTGAAATAGATTTATACATATCAGAATCAGGAAGAATATTTGAATCAACAGGTTGGGCAGGAGAGAATGCTTTAGAAGCATTGGATAATATTTTTCGTGAAAAAGGAACAGTGATTTAGGATAAATTTGAAGAATAATAATTTTCTAATGCAAAATTATGTCCTAACCTAACCTACTGCATAATTGTAATTAAGCAGTGAGTAGGTGAAAGAGTAATAGATAAAAATTAAAAAGTGATTTTAAGTTGATAGAACTGAAAACTAGTTTTAAAATACCTTGCTACTTAATCATCTTTTGCTCTAAATGAAAGATGTAGAGAAAAGAAAAAATAAATTTATATTATAACTAAGAATAGAACCAATGTCTCTAATGGAAGGAGCGTTGGTTCTATTTTTATGCAAAGAAGTTGGAGGATTAATAATAATGTATCTGAATGTAGAAAGAAAAACAGACATGACCATATACAAACGTAAAACTAGTTAGAGAAAATCTGGATTCAAGGCTGCAGCCAGCAGGAGATTTTGATACATCTGTAGCAAATAATCAGTGGCTTGAGAAAAAAACAGCACCGTTTTTTGAAAACTTGAATTTGAAGAGTGGTTCGAAGGATTTAGAATTAAAAGAATTTACTAAGGGTACGGGTAAAGGTAGTGCTGGAGTAAGTGAAGTTAAAACATTAGTGGACAAAGAAAAACAGTTTACAAACGGTAGGAAAAATAGGTTGAAACCGAATGTTAGGTATAAAACAGGGGAATACGACTATTTTTATGAAGCAGATAACCTTGGAAGAATTGAAAAATTTGAAACAGATAAGCTACAATTAACTGAAAGAGAGAAGAGATTATCACATAGTAAAAATACACCCGGTAAAGTAAAAGGACAAGACCATGCAGGGCATTTAGCAGGTGATAGATTTGGGGGATCACCTAAAATTGATAATTTGGTTTCGCAATTATCTGATGTTAATTTGAAGCAATATAAGAAGATTGAAGAAGAATGGGCTRMAGYTTTGAAAGCAGAACCCCCTAAAGAAGTAACTGTTGATGTTGAAATTGTTTATTCTGGAAATGATATGCGCCCAAAAGAATTTATAGTTAATTATTCTATTGATGGTAAATGGGGATTTGAAGTTATTGAGAATTAATCTAAGGAGTGAAAAAGTAATATGAAAGAATTTGAAGATAAGTTTAGTGAATTGCAATCAGATATGATAGCTATATGTATGGAATTTGTTGAAGATAGAGCCGATAAAGTATATGTTTATGCTTCATGTGAAGAAGGTATTATTTCAGGTAGATTCTTTTATTTAATTAATAATAAGTATGTAAAGCCTCATAAAGTGAATGATGCATTGGAGAATGGGGATGAAAGATATGATGTATCTCCAAAGCGAGGGTTTACGGTATTGCGTATAATATGTGAAGACATCAAAAAAATAAAAGAATTGTGCAAAGAATATGAAAGAGACATACCAACGGAGATGAAATTAATATATGATGTTAAGAGTGGTAATTTCAAAGCTGGGTACAAGTATGATTTAGTATATACGAATGATGATATTAAAACAGCAGATCATATTGCTGATGAGTGGTTTGAAGAAGTGAAAAATAATAACCTTTAAAAGGTTTACAGTAATAGTTATATCTAAGTTGAATGGACAATTCATGGTGGTTGTACCATCATGGGGCACTATATGCAATTCTAGAATAGAAAACGAAGTACGAGATTAAGCGAGATGACGTTTTAAGCACATGGAATGTATATGAAACTAATGAACTCGTACAAACTCGTAAGTTTTAACGTAGTAGTTTTTATGACATACAAAAGGTGTCATACTTTTACTGCAAGACTTACAAGTTTATGCTACTTAAAAAGAGATGAACTTAAAGCACTTGATTGTCTATGATAGGCAACAAGTGTTTTTTTAATTGATTGGTATGCTTTAACTTTATAAATAGTTGGTAAGTTGGAAGAAGTAACGGCATTCATGAATAAGTTGCCGTATAGTATGAAGAATGTCGGGGAGAAGATTAAAAATATTCATATCCCGAATGTATTCCCTGAACCTTTGGCAGCTGGTGTTGGGAATGTAGGAGAAAGAAAAACACTTGGAACGTTATTTTCTGTTGCTAAGATTGAAACCAAGGGTACGGGTAATAGAGATGCTGATATTCCACCAGCCTTCAAGCAAGAGGAATTTGCTAGTACATATGATTCAAGATTCAAGCAAACACCCGCAGAAACGAATTCAAATGTCGTTTTTGAATGGGCTAGAGGTGAGTCTTTATGTACCCTAAAACCACCACCAGATCCTACGTTACAGAAAATCTTAAATGAAGCTGGTATTAATGGAATTGAGTATAAAAATGGAGTTCCTGATTTTTCACCTGTAGCAAAAGCACAATTTGAAATTGAATACATGTTAGGTGGGACCGGCAAGAACGGAACAAAAGCTAGAACTATTAATTTTAAACAAGCAGATCAAAAGTTGGCTGAACAACTTAACAATTCACCAGAGTTGGCAAGCAAGTTTGGGCATCTTGGCGGCGTAGGAGAGATAAATGCAGGAGCGTTTAAGTCAGGAGAATTTGCCAATAAATAGAAAGGGGAAAATTCAAAATGAAAATAAATGATGCAGTTTTTGGTGAGCTTGAATATGATTATGTCTGGAGTAGAGATACTACCATTAAGTTTTGCGGAAAAGAAGCCGATATTGCTTTGATGATAGATGGTGAAGAAGATGGAGAATTTAGTGAAAAACAGTATGCTTCGTATAATTCTTTAATACAAAATTGGGGACATCTTCAACAAAGTATTTTGCAACCAATTCTAGATTATTACAAACAAAAACGACATGAGCTGGGGTATGATGTTTCATATAATGAAAATTATCCTTTAATTGGAACGATTGATCAGCTTCTTGAAAAGATCAAGCTAGTGGGGATTTATGTCCCATCTGCTAGACGCTTTGAAGGCAGATATATTGGACTAACATTTGACTGTACATGGGACATGGAAAATGGGGTAGGCATTCGTCTAATAAATGAAGAAGTAGCTAGGGTAGGATACCAAGATGTTGCAATTTAAGCATTACTATTTGTAAGGGATACACATAACAGAATATAAAAAATTGGTTTTTGGAAATTGATAGCAAAGACAACGGAGATAGATACTAGAAATCTCTGCTGTTTTTTTATGCAAATGGAAAAATTAATCTTGAAGGTTATTTCTATCTTACATACTATTGAGGTCTTTTACTAAAGATATTGAATTTGTAAATCCATCTGGTAAGGGTACGGGTAAGAATAATATAAGTGATGTTGATATAGATATTGATAATTTTAACTTTGGTAAATATTTTAAAAACCATATTGGTGACCCTCCTAAAGAAATGAAAGATCCTTATGCACATCACATTCTTTTTAAGAAAGGTCGTGGAAAAGCTCAACAAGAGTTTGATAAGGAAGGACAAGAAATTTTAAAAGAATTTAACATAGATCCAATTTTAGGACTTAAAAATTTGACTTGGACACCAAATAGAGCTAAAGGACAACATGGTATTGAGGCAATTCAAAAAGTTGTAGATGATATTAAAGCAGTAAAAAATAATGGCGGTGATCGGGATGATATGATGTGCAACACTTGAAGAATTAGGTAACATAGCCGCCAAAAGGAGATAGTGATAATATGGAAAATATCCAACTAGCTAAAGAAATTCGTACAGATATTAAGCAAAATAATGTTGAGGGTGTAGTTGAGTTAATTGGTTCAGATATGGAGCTCTTGAATATATCGATGAGACCGTTTGGAACTCTTCTTCATGTTGCAGCCACACATGGAAAGCTTGAAATAGTCAAGCGACTTATAGAATTAGGTGCTGACATAAATAAGCGCGGTGGTGTATATGGTGGTGGGGCACTTAACCAAGCGGCTTCAAAAGGCCAGTTTGAAATTGTCAGGTATCTATTGACTTGTGGAGCTGAAATGGATGTGAGTGAACCGGAAAGGAATCCTTTGTTTGGTGCTATTCAGGGTGGATATATAGATATTGTAAAACTTCTGATTGAAAATGGAATTGACATTCACGTTAAGTACACGGGAGAATATATGAAAAATATGGATGCGTTAGCATTTGCACATGAACAAGGGCAAATAGAAATAGCGAATTTATTAGATTCTACTAAAAAAGTGGTATATAAAGATACTGGGGAAAATGCAAAAACTGATATTTTAGATTATATAACAGAACAATTTGGTCCCATTAATGATACAATCAGTGAAATCATACCTGGTAGTAAAGTATCAATTGATATTCAAATTATATTGCCATCAAAAGAACGTGATTTTATAACTCTTGTGACTACTGGGATGAGTGATTTTACAATGGATGATTCAGAAGACAATAAGGGATTTAAGTATGCTGAATTAGTATTAAAGTTGCCTGCAAATTGGCCAATAAGCAAAGCAGAATTGGCGAACAAAGATAATTATTGGCCTTTGAAGTGGTTGAGAATGGCYGCTCACATACCTCACAAATATGATGGATGGTTAGAGGAAGGGGTCATTCTCCCAAATGGAGAACCTCCAATGCCATTTGCTTCTAATACAGAATTATCATGTATTTTAATCGATAAATCTAAAGAGGTAAGAAGTTTTATAGATTCAGAAAATAGAATAATTAATTTTTATACTTTAATGCCCATTTATACAGAAGAAAGAATAAGTGCTTTACAAAAAGGACATGAATATTTAATGGGAAAATTTGATGAATTTGGTGTTTTAGATGTACTTGATATAAAAAGAGAAAACATTGGTTTAAAGGAATAAGACTAGAGATGTTACTTTTACTTGTTATAACATGTTTGATATGAAAGATTATTATGCTAGTATCCATTGACCATGGGTACTGGTTTTTTTAACAGATATACAAAATTTTAACATTGAGTATATGATTTTGAATGAAATAGAAAATTTAAAAGGATTAGTTGATAACTTGTTGAAATTAGGGGCAGAAGTGAAAACATTTGATAGTGATGAATACGATGAAGAACTTTTTGATTATCAAGAGATTTCTTACAGGTGACCCATCTGTTGCCATGAAAAATCCATATGTACATCATATTTTATTTAAAAAAGGCCTTGGTCAGAAGCAACAAGAACTGGTTCGAGAAGGTCAAGGAATATTAAGAAGGTATGGGATAGACCCAATAATTGGTGAAGAAAACCTTGTTTGGGCACCAAATGCTGTAATAGGACAACATAATTTTGATGCTTTGGAGGAAGTAGTGAATCGGTTAAGAGTTGTTGAAGCAATAGACGGTGACTTTGATGATATTGTTGAAACTCTTAAAGATTTAGGAGACATAGCTAGTACAAGATAGTAGAGATACAGGAGGTAATGTTATGGATGAAAAAAGTTTAAATAAAACAATAAGAAATGCAATTAAAATTGGTGATATTAATGAAGTAAAACGTTTAATAGGAGATAATCCAGAATCTTTACATTCAATGACACCATTTGGTACGTGGATACATGTTGCAGCAAAGAAAGGGCATTTTGGAATAGTGGAATATTTAATCCATAAAGGAATCGATGTTAATACAAAAGGTGATATATTTGATGCTTCCCCTTTAAGATTGGCAGCAGGAGCTGGGCATTTGGAGATAGTAAAGTATTTAATTGAGACTGGCGCAGAATTAGATGTGAGCTTAGCAAAAAGAAATCCATTATTCGGTGCGATTTATGGTGGATATAAAGAAGTAGCTGAGTTTCTAGTTGAAAAAGGAATAGATATTTCAATTAGATACACTGGAGAAAATATTAAGAATATGAATGCTTATGAATATGCTAGAGAATTTGGGCAAACAGAAATTGCTGAATATTTAAAGCAGAAAATGGATGAAAAAGAATAGGCTGTTAAAAAGTACATACTCCATGATGGTTGTACCATCATAAAGTATTACGTGCAATGATAGAACTGAAAACGAAGTACGACCTTAGGTGAGATGACATTTTATTGGGCGATGAATATTAATACATGGAATCTATATGAAACTAACCAACTCGTACAAGCTCGTAAGTTTTAACGTATTACTTGTCACGATATATAAAAGGTGTCAAACTGTTACTACAAAACTTACAAAATTAACGATACTTAAAAACATATGAACTTAAAGCGCTTGATTGTCTATGAAAGGCAACAAGTGCTTTTTTGCGTTTTAGCATAGAAAAGATACATTATATTTTTATAAATTCATGAAGTGTTTTATAGATTATAATGGCTATGTATAAAGTAAGAGCGTAGTAGAGAAATATTATAAAAAGTGTCAAAGCAATAACCAACCATGGATTAGTAGCAAAATTGCACTTGGTAAGCAAGACTCTTCAGTTCTAAAGAATTAATCTAAGGAGTGAAAAAGTAGTATGAGAGAATTTGAAGATAAATTTAGTGATTTGCAAGCGGATATGATATCTATATGTATGGAATATGTTGAAGATAGAGCTGATAAGGTGTATATCTACGCCTCACGTGAGGCAGGAATTATTTCGGGAAGTTTCTTTTATTGCATTAACAATAAACATGTAGAACGTCATAAAGTAAATGATGCATTGGAAGATGGAGATGAAAGATACGATGTGTCTACAAAACGACAGTCTATGGTATTGCGTATCATATGTGAAGATATTGAAAAAATTGAAGAATTATACAAAGAATATGAACGAGACATGCCAACGGAGATGAAATTAATATATGATGTTCATAGTGGCAACTTTAAAGCTAAATATAAGTATGATTTAGTATATACGAATGATGATGTTAAAACAGTTAGCCATATTGCTGATGAGTGGTTTGAGGAAGTGAAAAATAATAACCTTTAAATTGTTCAGGGTTAAAGATATGTTCGAATTGATTTAGTTCATGATCACAAACACAAAATAAGTGACAAAGAACACGTTATTCATAATGACAGTCAAATGCGAGCTGAAAGAGAACTGGCACAAAAGACAGATGGGCGTCATGTTGTGACAATATCAAGTGACATACCCGATTTAAATGGAATTCCTCCTCACCCAAGACCAAGTGGGCCTTTAGCACTAAAGAGTGAAATTTACTATACTGATCCAAGTAGTGGTAAAGTGACGCACAAATGGGAGAACAATTCACGTTTACCTGGTGGGGGTGTATGGATAAAACTGTGAATGAGAAATGTTATGTAACTTTATTTTTTTAGTATTAAGGGAGGATATAAATGAAACCTAATTATTTTTCAATTTCAATGTACCCCACAGTATCTTTTAATCAGGAAGAGATACTAGGGCGTCTTTTGGATGTGTTTGAGTCAAATGAAAAGTTTGCTCCTACTCATTGGGGCAACTGTGAAACAATACGGCTTGAATATAATCGTGAGGAAATTATTGAAAAAGTGATTTCGGAGGGTAGGGTATCTGAAGTTCATCTCTATCGTGATAAATCTGTTAACTATAGAGGGAGTTTTGAAGTTAACTTGAGCAATGGCTCATTTTTGGAGTTTGAGTTTCAAAAATCTATCCCTAAAAAATTCTGGTCAGATTTTTTTATGTTATCTGACCAAATCTTGGAAATTGCGAAGCCTCGTTTTGGAGTAGCTCAAATTTGTTGGCCTTTATCATATCCGTGGAATACCGAACGCGAACGATTACAAATGTGGATGGAAATATCTTCACAACCTATACCAGTTAGGTTTCTTCCAAACGGTCCCTTAGGACTAGGGGCTAGAACATATTTTAGTGGTAATATTTTAGAAATGTTTGACAAGGAATTATTACTAAATAGTCCAGCTGTCGTATCAGAACTGGATTGGGGTGGGATTTGTATAGAACTTTTACAAAATCCATTAGAAGCTGATAATGATACATTGCTTGATAGTTGGTTACATGTAATGAAATATCTGGAACCAGCTCAAGTAATGGCTATACCGAGTTTTCATGAAAGTCGGATGGTTGTAACCTATTCTCCAAATGTTGTTTGGAAGGACTATCTGGAAAGTTAAATGAAAGGAATTCGTAATCATGAATGAGAAAAGTAATGATAGAATAAGAGTCATGGAAATATTAAATCGATCTCAATACAATGATGAGGTTATAGATCAGTTAGATATGAGTGATTTGGACCTTACTTTTTCAGACCTGTCAGAGGTAATGGGAGATCGTATTATGGCAAAACGGGTCATGT
>NZ_JBFTMC010000140.1:0-9967 GCF_056396765.1 Bacillus sp. 05T22 | reverse complement strand
AAAAAGAAGAGAAATCAACAAGCGGTTCAGCTGACGAAAAAGGTAAAAAAGAAGAGAAATCAACAAGCGGTTCAGCTGATGAAAAAGGACAAAAAGAAGAGAAATCAACAAATGGCGCAGCTGATGAAAAAAGTAAAAAAGAAGAAAAATCAACAAATGGTTCTACGGAATCATCTAACGACTCTTCTTCTACACAAGAATAATAAAACGAAAAAATCAGCTCTCACTAGGGAGTTGATTTTTTTATTTTTATATAAAAATGATCCATTTCGAGAGGGAAATAGCAATAACAAGGAAATTTGACGGAATTCTCGAATATATATATAAGAAAAGGAGGGGATTACTCTGTCATTTGTATTTGTTCTGTCGATTGCCCTTATTTTGTTGTTTATTTTATTTACTTTATATTATTACATTGCCAGTAAGAAAGAAGTTCCCCACCATCAATTATTAGAAGAAGAATGTGATCGGGAAGAATGACGCCTTTGACAAGAGGCGTCATTCTTTGTTTTTGTATGGAAGTTCATCAAGTAAAAATTGTCATTGTTAACGTATTTCTCACACGAAATTGTAATTTTTTTAAACTTAGTCCGCAAAAATACCGAACTTATAGCATATATCAGTAGTGCAGGCAATACAATGATATAAACCAAAGCAAAGAGAGTGTTTGAGGTGAGAAATCGTGAATCATTTCATTATAAATTCCAGAATGTTTAACGCTTACAAACAGCACTCGAATTTACTTCTTAGTCATATGCAGCGAGTCTCATTTCACACTTCTCACATCCAATTTAGGGAGGCGAGTGGTGTGCACGATTACATCAAAGAGAGAACTATCAAGATTGGCAAGTATATCGTGGAGACAAGAAAGACAGTGCGTGTAATCGCAAAAGAGTTTGGGGTATCAAAGAGTACAGTTCATAAAGATTTGACAGAACGTTTACCAGAAATTAATCCAGAGCTCGCAAATGAAGTGAAAGAAATTCTTGATTATCATAAGTCGATTCGTCACCTAAGAGGCGGGGAAGCGACGAAGCAGAAGTACCGAAAAGAAGATACAGAAAAAATCGTGCGGCAATAATTCATTATACGGCAAACATTCCTTGATCATGACGGAACATTTTTCAGAAGAATTATCTTTTCAAATATTACGTTTCCGTTAAATTTATGATAAAATCAGAAATTAGGTGTAAAAGAATTCGGGTACAACCTGATTTTGAATATCAAGGAGGAAAAAACAGGAATGTTTGCGAGAGATATCGGAATTGACCTAGGCACGGCTAACGTATTAATTCATGTAAAGGGTAAAGGGATCGTTTTAAACGAACCGTCTGTTGTAGCAATTGATCGCAATACTGGAAAAGTATTAGCGGTAGGTGAAGAAGCAAGAAGTATGGTAGGACGTACACCTGGTAATATTGTAGCGATTCGTCCACTTAAAGATGGTGTAATTGCGGATTTCGAAATTACAGAAGCGATGTTAAAGCATTTCATCAACAAACTGGACGTGAAGAGCTTCTTTTCAAAACCTCGCATTTTAATTTGTTGTCCAACAAACATCACATCTGTAGAACAAAAAGCAATTCGTGAAGCTGCTGAACGCTCAGGTGGTAAAACAGTATTCTTAGAAGAAGAACCAAAAGTAGCTGCTGTTGGTGCCGGTATGGAAATCTTCCAACCGAGCGGAAATATGGTTGTTGATATCGGTGGAGGTACAACAGATATCGCCGTACTTTCAATGGGTGATATTGTTACCTCYTCCTCTATCAAAATGGCTGGCGAYAAGTTYGATATGGAGATCTTAAACTATATTAAACGTAAGTATAAGCTATTAATCGGAGAACGTACATCAGAAGATATTAAAATTAAAGTCGGTACAGTATTCCCAGGTGCACGTAGTGAAGAACTTGAAATTCGCGGACGTGACATGGTAACGGGCTTACCACGTACAATTACAGTATGTTCAGAAGAGATTACAGAAGCATTAAAAGAAAATGCGGCTGTCATTGTACAAGCTGCAAAAGGTGTATTAGAGCGTACACCACCAGAACTATCTGCAGACATCATTGACCGCGGTGTAATCTTAACAGGCGGAGGCGCATTATTACACGGTATCGACATGCTTCTAGCAGAAGAATTAAAAGTACCAGTACTAATCGCTGAAAACCCAATGCACTGCGTTGCAGTTGGTACAGGCATTATGTTAGAGAACATTGATAAATTACCACGTCGTATGTTGAAATAGTCATATAAAGGGTAGTAAAAAGTGCGAAGGAAATAGTTCCTTTGCGCTTTTTTTTTTGTAAATAAAAGAAAGTAAGAGGTGGTTTGTAATACCAGACAAAAAAGTGCTTTCTTAGACAAGATATGACAATAGTTGTTAGGTTATTGTCATAGTTTGTAAATAAAAATTATGTTATAATCATCTTTGTGAATTTCGTGTGAACTTGATGTAAAATCTATGTAAATGTGTTTTAGGTTTACATAGGGGGATTTAAGTTCTTCTTACCATTCATAGGTGTAGGGGAATCTCTAATTTAAATATATTTCTCAACTGAATAATTATAAAATAAGAACATTTCACAGGGGGCGCGATTATGAAAAAGGTTATTACATATGGGACTTTCGATTTATTGCACTGGGGACATATTAACTTATTGAAGAGAGCAAAAGATTTAGGAGATTATTTAATCGTTGCTGTTTCTTCAGATGAGTTTAACAAATTAAAAAATAAAAAATCTTATCATAGCTATGAGAATCGTAAAATGATTCTAGAAGCGGTTCGGTATGTGGATGAAGTAATTCCTGAACATAATTGGGAGCAGAAAGTAAAAGATGTTGTTAATCATGATGTAGATATTTTTGTTATGGGTGATGATTGGGAAGGGGAATTTGATGAATTAGATGAATACTGTGAAGTTGTATATTTACCACGTACAGCTGGAATTTCTACTACAAAAATAAAAAAGGAACTAGTGCAAGTTGCTAGATAAGTGTACATGATTAGAGAATTGATTGTAGAAATCTACCTAATTCTATTTAGAATTTTACATAATATGATGAAAGTGTTTCCAATAAAAAAGAAAGTAACCTTTATTATGTCTTATGGTGAGAATCTCATTTTTATTTATGATGAAATGAAACGGCAAAAAATTGATTGTGAAGTAATTTTCTTATATAAACCTACATGTAAATATGAAGTGGATAGCTATTCAAATGTGAAGTCTTTTAAATTTGAAACGAAAAATATCCTTCATACAATTAAATCAATCTATCATTTGTCTACTTCCCAATATGTTATTATTGATAATTATTTCGGATCGTTAGCGAAAGTTAAATTTAAAAAGGGGGTGCAATGTATTCAAATTTGGCACGCAGCAGGTGCTATAAAAAAATTTGGATTGTTGGCACCTTCTTTTAATAAAAGGAGCCTACGAGCCCAAAAGCGATTTCTGGATGTTTATAGAAATTTTCATAAGATTGTTGTAGGGTCTGATGAACTAGCTAATATTTATAAAGATGCTTTTGCGTTATCAGATGATAGGATATTAAAAACAGGTATTCCCAGAACGGATCTGTTTTTTTATGAACACCGTAAGAGTGAGCTTAAAGCCAATATTTTATTAATGAATCCGGCTTTAAAAGAGAAGAAGGTAATTTTATATGCTCCAACTTTTAGGGATAAAGAGTTGGTAGATTTTGATTTGCATTTGGATATAGATGCTATGTATAAAGCATTTCATGAGGAGTATGTGCTTCTTATTAAATTACATCCAGCTGTAAGGGATAAACTTTATTATAAAAGTGAGTATTCGCAATTTGTATATGATTATTCACTTTATCCTAATGTTAATGAGTTATTTTTAGTTACTGATATTTTAATTACTGATTATTCTTCCATTCCGTATGAGTTTTGTTTATTAAAAAAGCCCATGGTTTTTTATCCTTATGATCTAAAAGATTATAAAAAACAAAGAGGTATTATAGGCGAATATGATTCTGTAGTTCCAGGACCAGTCGTATATTCGACAAGAGAGCTAATTGAAATAATCCAAGAGAATAGGTTTAGTTTATCTAAAATAGAAGATTTCTCTCTCAAATGGAATCAATATTCGAAAGGTAATTCTAGTGAGAATTTCATAAATGAAATTTTTGAAATGTAATATAAATCTAATTTAGGTGTAAGAGGTGTGGAATGAAGTTTTTGAACTTATTATGGCTACCTAAGGAACAAGGCAAGTGTTTTTTGCAAGAAATTAAATACAACCAAACGAAGCTAAATATTGTGTTGAGACTAGATGATTTTACTAAGGATTTAGAATTAAGTAGGCAGTATTTTGTTTTAATCAATCGAACATCGAAGGAAGAAATTAAATTTAATAATGATATACAAAATAATAGTAATCTATTAAATGTGGAAATTGGCATGACAGAACATATCGAAAGTCTTGTAAAAGGAATTTGGGATGCTTATCTTCAGGTTGAATTAGGTGGAAAAACAACAAGAATTCGAATTAAAAATGAAGTAACAGACTCTATTGAGTTCCCGCCTTTTTATATTAAAAAGTTAAATGGAAATTTCCTAGCATATTCTACAGTGAAAGGGAATTTATCCTTTAAATCTGAAAGTAGTAAAGCTCATTTGAAAGTTGAAGTAATCGATTTGAAAGAAAATGGTTTACTTGAATTGAGTGGTTACTTTTTAATGCCGTCATGGAATATAAGAAAAAAAACTGATATAAAGAAAAAGTTAGTTATGCGTTCTGGGAATATTAGTAGGGAAGTGCCTATTAATAATGTAAAGAGAGAGGATGTAACAGCCTTTTATGGACATTCAGGTGAAAATTATGATTGGGCAGGATTTAATGTACAATTAAATTTCCAAAAAGAAACATATGGGTTATTAAATGATAAGTCAACAAAGCTTTTCATAAAAATGGAATTTAAAGGTGAGACTCTTGTGTTGCCTGTGACCATTACACCTAATATGACATTTAATAAGCATGCTTCTGTAAAAACATTAGAAGGTGTTAGGAAAGTATTAATTAGTACAGAACAAAAGAACAATCAAGTGTCCTTGTTATTAACTAGAGAAGATTTGCAAGCAGAGGTTGATTCTATCTATTCAGAAGATAATCAAATTACAATTGTAGGTCAAGTTATTACGAAAGAAAGCATGGAGCAGTCTTTTGATGGTAACAAAGCTTTGGTTATAACTAAGCGTAATTCGGAARAAGAATATGAATTTGAACTGAAATTAAATGGGCTTCAGTACTCATATATATTTGATTTAGAAGACCTTATAGAAAAAGGGATATTTTCTGAAGGTATATGGGATGTATATTTAAAAATTAATAATCACCGTTGTCCTTTAGTGACTCGTTTAGACGGAATTACAAATAAACAAAAGCTTATCAAAATTCCACAGCAGTTATTATCTAATTTAGAAGGACAAGCTATTGTGGTAAAACCGTATTACACCTTACATGACGAAGTTTCCATCTTAATCCGCGAGTACATCAATGTAAAATCAATTGAGCAAGTAAGCATAGGAAAAGATGGTTGGATTGTATCAGGAAAATTAAATATCCAAACTCCAAATCATAAATTTCCTAATCAAACAAAGGGAAGTATGAATATTAAAGGGAGCTATGGAAAGAAATTTAATATTCCAGTTATATGGAATGTGGAGAAAAATGAAAAAACGAGACAAGAATTTAAATTTAATGCAGTCCTAGATATTTCCTCAATTCCGTTGGTGGAAGAACGGGACAACTTATTAGCCGATATTAATTTTGATTTAATTGAATGCAAGATTAATTTTGATGAGTATAAAGCTTTATTTACAATGAATGTAGATCCATCAAAAGTTATTTTAACTTTAGAGGATCGACTAAAACAAAAACCGAAAATTAACAAATTGCTTAACAAATGGAGTAATTCTTTATATCAGATTTTCAATAAAGTTCTACCTATTAATCAAAATTGTATTGTTTTTCAAAGTTTTCATGGGAAAAGCTATTCATGTAATCCGAGAGCCATTTATGAACAAATGTTGTTAGAGCAACGTAATATGAAAGCTGTTTGGATAATCAATAATTTAAAAGAAAAAATTCCTGGAAATCCAATTTTGGTTAAACCACGCTCAATCAAATATTACTATTATATGGCTATAGCTAAGTATTTTGTTAATAATGGAAATTTCCCTGATTTTTATGAGAAAAGAAATGGAACTGTGCATGTACAGACATGGCATGGAACTCCTTTAAAGAAGCTAGGCTTTGATATTGATCCTAACTCACCATCGTATGCAGAAAATACTTCTCCGGCTTTATTAAAGCGTAATGAGAGATGGGATTATTTAATAGGACCAAATGATTACACTTCAAAAATTTTAAAACGAGCTTTTAATTTTGAAAAACAAATGCTAGATGTCGGATACCCTAGAAATGATATCTTTTATCGTAAAGACATTGACAGGAAATCCACGGAAATTAAAAAGAAATTAAATATTAATCCAAAAAAGAAAGTAATTTTATATGCACCAACATGGAGAGATTATGACTTTCATAATGGAAATCAGGATAAACCATACGAATTTAAATTTGATCTTCAGAAGTTCAAAGAAAGATTTGGAGAAGAGTACGTTTTATTATTAAGATTACACTATAGAGATGCAACTCGTATCCAAATTAATGGATTTGAAGGTTTTGTTTATAATGTATCTAGTTATAATGATATTCAAGAGCTGTATTTAATTTCAGATATATTAATTACGGATTATTCATCAGTAATGTTTGATTTTGCAAATTTAAATAGACCTATTATCTTCTTTACCTATGATTTATCTAAGTATGGTTCTCAAGTTCGAGGGTTTTATTTTAATTTTCAAGAAGACGCTCCAGGCCCAATTATTTTAGATCAAGAGCAATTATTTAAAACGATAGAAGAAATTAATAAAGTGGAAGCGAAATATGCGGGACAACATCAAAAATTTAGAGATAAATTCTGTCATCTTGAAGATGGATATGCTTCTAAAAGAACTATAGACGCTGTGATTGGAAAATAAGTTAGATAGGAGATAAGGTTGTGAAGATTCGTTTTCTTGTATTTGATATTTATGGAATGGGTGGCACTGTACGTACAGTATTAAATGTAACAAATTATTTAGCTCAGAATGGTTATGATATTGAAATTGTCAGTGTGTTTCGCCATCGTAAAGTACCATTTTTTGAAATAGATCCAAGAATTAAAATTATTGTTTTACATGATGTAGTAAATAGAAAAAAAGATGATAAAAATTTTCGGACGCAGACAGCAAATAAGTTATCAAAAATGAAAAGTAAGTTGATTCATCCAGATGATGAAGGATATCATTTCTTTTCTCTGTTGACAGATATTAAAATGTATAACTATTTAAAGGGCATAGATTCAGGTATTTTAGTGACAACAAGACCAAGTTTTAATATTTTTGCAAGTAAGCATGCTAATAAAGGTGTACATCTTATTGGACAAGAACATCTAAACTTTTCAATTTATCCTGAACGATTAAAAAAATCTATCTTAAAACACTATATTAATTTAGATTGCTTGGCTACTTTAACAGACGAAGATACAGTGGACTATACAAACCTTCTTGCAGATGGAAAAGTAGAGGTAAAGAAAATTACAAATTCAATTCCAAAACTTCAAGGTGTTGTCTCATCTCTTACTTCCAAAACTATTATTGCTGCAGGGCGTCTAGTTCCACAAAAAGGTTTTGATTTGTTGATTGAAGCATTCAAAATTGTCAATGAAAAACATCCAGATTGGAAACTTAAAATTTATGGAACTGGGAGAGAACGAGCAAATCTAGAGAATTTAATTGAACAACATAAATTATATAACCATGTTATTTTAATGGGTGCTACTCAGCGCATTGATGTAGAGCTCTCTAAAGCATCAATATATGCCTTAAGCTCGAGGTTTGAGGGATTTGGAATGGTTATTATAGAAGCTATGCAATGTGGAGTACCGGTAGTTAGTTTTGATTGTCCAAAAGGGCCGAGTGAAATTATTGCTCACAATAAGGATGGCATTTTAGTAGAAGATGGGAATGTGGAGCTTTTTGCGAAATCTTTAATGCAACTAATAAGTGACTTAAGAAAAAGAGAAAAGTTTGCTAAACAAGCTATACAGAATGTTAAACGATTTGAAATAGATGAAATTGGCATGCTATGGATGGGGACTATTGATGCAATATCTCATCAAACTAATTAAGAATAAAAGTTCTGAATTTTGTTTAGTACGGAGGATAGTAGTTTGAAAGCAACCGTAACAAATATGAGTTTCAATAATGGCCTTATATATATTGAGGGAAAAACGAATTTTATTTTAGATGAAGAAAGCTGTTCTATTTGCATTAGAAGGCGTGAAATGGAACATGGTATTGAGTATCCAGAAGAATATTGTTTCTCACTAAAAAGTGATGAAGGAATGTTTAGTTTTAAGGAGGATATTAAATTACTCTTTAATGGTGTTTCATTAAAAACTGATATGATTTGGGATTTTTTCTTATTTTGTAATGAAGAATATGTAAGACTAGAAGCAACAAATCAATTGGATTTTAAAGATAGTTTGTATCATCCATTGTGTGAAAATCTTTTTAAAGCTAAGCCTTATATTACAGGCGATAAAAAGGTTTCAATTTATATATTAAAGAATGATGTTAAGGCATTTGTAAAAGAAGTTTCATTTAATGAGGGAATTTTAAATGCAAGTATTTATTTGGAGCAGTTAAATGAAATAAAGTTAGATGAAAAAACAGTTAGGTTAACATTTAAGAAAAGAGAACAAGAAGGTTTATTTGAATACTATGAATCTAAAGTGATAGAAGTTGAATCAACTCAGAATCCTATTGAATTTTCAGTGGATATTGACCAACTATTTGAAGACTATGAGCTACATCAAAGAATGATTTGGGACACTTTTATAGAAATTCAGAATTCAAAAGGTGTGGGTATTGAAGTACCGTTACTTTGTTCCCAAAATGATAAGATGAAATTMGAATTTAAATACCACAATTTCACACATAATGATTTATTTAGAGTGAAGCCATATGTTGTAGGTATGGATAATATAGCGATATTTATTAGAAAAAAAGAAGTTAATGTTAAAGCTTCTGAGTTCGATTTTGAAAATAATATTATTTATATTAAAGGAAAGATTGATTCCAAAGAATATATGGTTTTAGACTTTGACACAGATAATTCATATATTGTACTGAAAAAGCGTTATACGGCTAATGGAGAATTAGTATACTTTGAAGAAAAAGCTCAAATGTTAAATATCCTCAATAGCTGTTTTGAAATCAATTTGAATGTTCCAGAACTTTTAAAGGATCAAAAAATTCGTCATAAAGATATTTGGGATGTTTTTGTTCGTTTAACAACTTTTGATGGAAGAACTGTAGATGTTGAATTAAGCCCAGAAAAACAAATTGAGATATATAAATGCACATATGAAATGATGAGAGAGAACAGAGAGTGGAACTTTAAGCCTTATGTAAATGGTAATAAGTCATTTTCAATTTATTTTGTGGAATCGGGTAAGTTGTCGGAAGACGCAATAGAAATTGCTGTTTTGGGTTCATGTTTTAGTCGCAATGCTTTTAATTCTAGGGATTATTTCAATCCCGGGTATAAAAAGCATTATAATTGTAGCTTAACGCAGTTTCATTCTTCGATTATAAGTCTGATGTCTAATTCAGTAAGTATTGATATGAAGAAATTTGAAGATGTAACAGATAAAAATAAAGAGTTCATTCGTTGTGATTTTGAAAAAGATTTTTTTGCTAAACTGAAAGAGGCTAAGCCAGATTACTTAATTATTGATTTATATGCAGATGCAGCTAGGGATTTGATTAAAGTAAACGATGAAAGTTATATTAGTGCAAGTATGGTTCTTAGGGGGAGTCAATATTTTAAAG
>NZ_JBFTMC010000139.1:0-10039 GCF_056396765.1 Bacillus sp. 05T22 | reverse complement strand
CTTGGTAGAGCACCTGGTTTGGGACCAGGGGGTCGCAGGTTCAAATCCTGTCTTCCCGATATTTTTAAAACATGGGGCCTTAGCTCAGCTGGGAGAGCGCCTGCCTTGCACGCAGGAGGTCAGCGGTTCGATCCCGCTAGGCTCCACTTATAACTTTATTATGGCGGTGTAGCTCAGCTGGCTAGAGCGTACGGTTCATACCCGTGAGGTCGGGGGTTCGATCCCCTCCGCCGCTACCATAAAGGACCTTTAGCTCAGCTGGTTAGAGCAGACGGCTCATAACCGTCCGGTCGTAGGTTCGAGTCCTACAAGGTCCACCATTTAAAGTAAATTCCCTGGAGGTATACCCAAGTCTGGCTGAAGGGATCGGTCTTGAAAACCGACAGGCGGCGAGAGTCGCGCGGGGGTTCGAATCCCTCTACCTCCTCCATTTTTTAAAAAAGAATATTGTATCGTCGCGGGGTGGAGCAGTCTGGTAGCTCGTCGGGCTCATAACCCGAAGGTCGCAGGTTCAAATCCTGTCCCCGCAACCAATGGTCCCGTGGTGTAGTGGTTAACATGCCTGCCTGTCACGCAGGAGATCGCCGGTTCGACCCCGGTCGGGACCGCCATTTTACATAAAGGCTCGGTAGCTCAGTCGGTAGAGCAGAGGACTGAAAATCCTCGTGTCGGCGGTTCGATTCCGTCCCGAGCCACCATTTTGAAATAGCAAGCCGGCTTAGCTCAATTGGTAGAGCAACTGACTTGTAATCAGTAGGTTGGGGGTTCAAGTCCTCTAGCCGGCACCACTTTCAAAATGAGCCATTAGCTCAGTTGGTAGAGCATCTGACTTTTAATCAGAGGGTCGAAGGTTCGAGTCCTTCATGGCTCACCATTTTAGTTTCATGCGGGTGTAGTTTAGTGGTAAAACAAGAGCCTTCCAAGCTCTGGTCGAGAGTTCGATTCTCTTCACCCGCTTTTTCCATTGGGGCCTATAGCTCAGCTGGTTAGAGCGCACGCCTGATAAGCGTGAGGTCGATGGTTCGAGTCCATTTAGGCCCACCATTATTCCGCAGTAGCTCAGTGGTAGAGCTATCGGCTGTTAACCGATCGGTCGTAGGTTCGAGTCCTACCTGCGGAGCCATATTATATAGAGAAGTACCCAAGTGGCTCAAGGGGCTCCCCTGCTAAGGGAGTAGATCGCTAACGCGGTGCGAGGGTTCGAATCCCTTCTTCTCTGCCAGAAATTGGCCCGTTGGTCAAGCGGTTAAGACACCGCCCTTTCACGGCGGTAACACGGGTTCGAATCCCGTACGGGTCATACTAAAAGAGATAGCATAATCTGCTATCTCTTTTTTTATTTGTTATAAGGATTTTTTAAAACTAAAGTAGACTTTGATAGGTAAGAAAAATAATTTAAAGGGGAATAGGGTATGTAAAAGGTGGGTACAAAAGTTCACCTTTTTATTGTGTAGTGTGCCCAGTATACATATATTTTTTGTTTCATATTCCTATTTTGATGAAGTTATCTGTTGTACAATTTTTATGTAAGAATTTACACAAGTTGTAATCATTGCTTCCTATGGATAAAAACTATCAAATAGTATTATGTCAGTGATATTTAAGAGCTTGCATAAGATTAAGAATCGTTCCTTTCGTAACAGAAAGATAATCTTTTAATTATAACAAATCATATATTTTTATCCCGCTATTCGTGCGCAGTAAGACCCCCACTGATTAAAGTTTCACTTTATATTGAAACACGCTATAGAATGGAGTGATAATATGGATTTTGAAACTTTGTATCGAACGTATCAACCTTTAGTTTACTCGGTTGCATACCGTCTGCTGGGCTCTGTTAGTGATGCGGAGGATGTTACTCAGGATATATTTATCAAAGGTCAACATACGGACCAAGAATCCATTAGAAATATGAAAGCGTATTTAATAAAAATGACGACAAATCATTGTTTGAATATACTACAATCGGCTCGAAAAAAGAGAGAAGTGTATACAGGAGAATGGCTTCCCGAGCCGGAAATAGATACGGCGAAACTAAATCCTGTGGAAACTATCATTCAAAACGAAAGAGTATCCTATGCATTTCTTGTACTGTTAGAGAATTTAACACCTGTTGAAAGAGCCGTATTTGTCTTAAGGGAAGCGCTTAGTTACGATTATCGTGAAATAGCGGAGATTTTAAACAAATCAGAGGCAAATTGCCGAAAGATTTACAGTCGTTGTAAAGAGAAGATACAGCACGAAGTACCCGTAAATCCACAACAATCAGATCATACAGAAAAAATGATACATACCTTTATTCATGGTTCAAAAACAGGGGATTTTGAGGAATTTATTAATTTGCTGACAGTAGATGCAACACTTGTCACCGATGGAGGCGGTAAAGTACGTGCAGCTATATTTCCGATTCTGGGCAAACAGCGTATCCAGATATTTCTGGAGGCTATTGTTTCACGAGGATTCTTTCAATTGGAGCTTCTCCCAACTATCATAAATGGTCAATTTGGTATTTTAGCAAGAAATAAAGGCCGTGCAGAGAAAGCCATATGTTTTGAATGGAATGAAAGTGGAGAATCCATTAGAAGAATCTACATTATAGTTAATCCTGATAAATTAAAGCATATTCCAGTTCTATAGCATGTAATTGAAAAAGAGATCTTTATTTTTTAAGATCTCTTTTTTATTTTGTCACAAATTGAAAAGCTTATTTGTCTTATAGGTGACAGGATATAAAAGGGATGCTATGTATGTTTTTTATTAGGGATTCTGTCATGAATTAAAATATTTTACGGCAGATAGTGATTTTAAATAATTCATGAAAGACCTTGTTAAATATCCTGGTGCCAAAGTACAAACTAATTTTATTTTATGGAGGGAATATACAATGGAAACAAGATTTTTAATGGGAAAGGTAAATCCGGAAGGTTATAAAGCAATGGTAGGTTTAGAAAAATACTTGATGACTACAAGTATTGATGAAGTATTGAAAGAGCTAATTAAAATCCGGGCTTCTCAAATCAATGGATGTGCGTATTGCATTGATCTTCATACGAAAGATGCACGAAAACTAGGGGAAACAGAACAACGTATTTACGCTCTTAATGCTTGGCGTGAAACACCATTCTTTACGCAGGAAGAACGTGCTGTGCTTGCTTTGACAGAGGCAATTACACTAGTAGCGGAAACGCACGTTCCTAATGAGGTATATGAAGAAGTAAGGAAATTCTTTGAAGAAGAGCAAATTGCTGAAATCATTATGCAGATTGTTACTATTAATGCATGGAATCGAATTGGAGTATCTACTCGTTTAATGCCGGAAAAAAGATAAGATGGAGATGTTACTAATATTTTGTAGAGGCACCCTCATACCGTCAACTAGCTAAGAAAAAGGAGGTTCCAAAAACGAAAAAATAAGTTATTCTTTCTGGAAATACTRCTGAAAGGATAGCTTTTTCGTTTTTGAGTATAAAGAAATTGTAATTGGAAGGATATATAGCTATTGCAAATTATGTAGGATCTAATCTTTAATAGGCGAACGATAAAATATAATGAAATAAGCTTTTCACAATCTAAAGAAAAGGCTTCCATTGAAATTGATTCCACACCTAATATCATAACTTTCCACTGTATGTGAAAAAGTTCACAAATAGGTCATAATTTGTGAATGTATTCACAATAAATCGTGCTACAATATGAGTGTAAAGAAGTTAAACAACATTAAATTAGTATTTTAATTAATTACTTAAACAATAATAAAAAAAATAAATGTGAACAATAGAGAGGGGAAATTACCATGAAAAAAGGTATCAATCGTGTAGTATTAGTAGGAACAGGAGCTGTAGGTTGTAGTTATGCTTACTCAATGATTAACCAAGGTGTAGCTGAAGAATTTGTACTTGTGGATGTAAATGAGGCTAAAGCAGAAGGGGAAGCAATGGACTTAAGCCATGCAGTACCATTCTCTCCATCACCAACAAAAGTTTGGAGCGGTAGTTATGCAGATTGCAAAGATGCAGATTTAGTTGTTATCACTGCTGGATTACCACAAAAGCCAGGTGAAACTCGTTTAGATTTAGTTGAGAAAAATACAAAAATCTTTAAGCAAATCGTTCGCGGCATTATGGATAACGGATTTGATGGTATTTTCCTAATCGCAACTAACCCGGTTGATATTTTAACTTATGTAACTTGGAAAGAATCTGGATTACCAAAGGAACGCGTAATCGGTTCTGGTACAACTTTAGACTCTGCTCGTTTCCGCTACATGTTAGGTGACTATTTAGATGTAGATCCACGTAACGTTCATGCATATATCATTGGTGAGCACGGTGACACTGAACTTCCAGTATGGAGCCACGCTACTATAGGTGTACAAAAACTAGAAACAATCTTAGCGAACAACGAACAGTATAACCAAGAAGATTTAGATAAAATCTTTGAAAATGTACGCGATGCTGCTTACCATATTATCGAGCGTAAAGGTGCAACTTACTACGGAATTGGTATGTCACTACTTCGTGTAACTAAAGCGATCTTAAACAACGAGAACAGTGTACTAACTGTATCTGCATACCTTGAAGGTCAATACGGCGAGAAAGATGCTTATGTAGGTGTTCCAGCTGTCATTAACCGCGAAGGTGTACGTGAAATCGTGGAGCTTGAGTTAAATGAAGAAGAAAAAGCGAAATTTACTCACTCTGTAAAAGTATTAAAAGAAACAATGGCACCAGTACTATAAGGATAATTGATAAATAATTCAGAAGCRGGAAATTGCTTCCGGATTCTGAATTTTTATATAACTTTATATAAATTCCTTTTCCAGTTTCCCTGTATATCCCCAAAATATACACCCCCTTTTGCTGGAAAAGGGTCGTTTATAGGAAAAGCACCCTATTTTGTATAGAGTGCTTTTTTTTTTTTTTGTATGGAAATTAAATCCATAAAATGGAGAGTTTATAGCGAGCTTAAAGAATTATTTCATGAGAGCGTAATAAAAATGAGGGGGATAAAGTTATGATAGAAAGAGCTAATGCTGAAGAAACAACATACATACTATCTAATACAGTATTATCTGCTAATGAAGGTATTCAAAATCATGGAACAATTTCCGGTGGAAAAGCGATACAGATGATGACAGGTCTTATTGAAAAAGGGGCGTATTATCTTGTATACAAAGAGAATGATTCAATTGCTGGATGGATATTAGTAGGGACAAATACGGATTATTTTACAGAAAAGGAAATTGGTTTTATTTACGATGTATACGTCTTATCTGAATTTCGAGGTAAAGGGATTTCCAAAAAGCTAATTCAGGCTGGAATTGAAGAGTTGAAAAGAAATGGATATGAGGAAGTACGTCTTAATGTATTTTCCACAAACTTTGCTCAAGAGATTTATGAAAAGATAGGTTTTACTCCGTTACAAACAGTTATGGTTTACAAGTAAATAAGAAATGAAAAAACAAGAAAAGTACCGAGAATCGGTACTTTTCTTTGTTTTCAGTTTTGAAGTTCTTCTTGAACGAATTACCTGGCTTTAAATCTTTCATATTGACGGTAACAGTAGGATTAGATAAATATATTATACCAGCTTGTAATGCGTTATTTTGATGTTTCAGGGTTGTTAAAATAGGAGAAGCGCTATGCTATAATAAGCCCCCATGTTTAGAGTGAAATATATATCGCCTTACTAACAATTAGATAAAATATAGTATTTAAGTGAGGGGATAGTTAGAAAGCATGATTTCCAGTAAATGTTTTACCCCGTTATTCGTGGGCAGTAATACTCTCACCTCAAAATTCAATGGAAACAAAGAAGTTAGGTGAGAGATAAACTGCCCGTAAAAACCCAATTGGTGAGAGCTGATTAAAGTTTCACTTTATGAGAAAACATTTGTTTCAAAATAATAAAGAAGGAAAGAAACTAGAAAAATAGAGAACTTCTTACCATTGTATATTTTTGTAAAAAATAAAAAAGAACGAACAAAAAATAAAATGCTTTCAATGAATATTCGTCAAAATTCGATAAATTTGACGAAAAATTAAAGTGTTACCTTTAATTTCCGCGAAAAAACGTATATATATTTAAAAATGCACAAGGATATTTCAGTTTCCTATCGAATGTTTAAAAAGTAATGAAAATTCCGCCATCTTAGTGAGGTGAACATATTGAGTGTAACAGATTGTATAGAAGAGAGTGTGTATGAATTTCATACAAAGCAGTGTTATGAGAGCTATAACATATTTGGCGCGCATCTTGTAACGGAAGATGAAATACAAGGCGTACGATTTACAGTATGGGCTCCTCATGCGAAAGCTCTGAGTGTAGTTGGCGATTTTAATGATTGGGATATTGAAGGGCATAAGATGCGAAAAATGGCAGAAGAGGGTATTTGGTCATTGTTTATACCGCATTTGGGGGAAAATGAAATATATAAGTATGCGATTGAAACCAAAGGTGGCGAAACAATTTTAAAAGCAGATCCCTATGCAACATATGCAGAAGTAAGACCAAATACGGCATCTGTTATTTTTGATATAAAGGGATATAAATGGAATGATAAAAATTGGTTTCGAAAGAAGAAACGAAAATTAATGTATAAGGAAGCAATGGCAATTTATGAGTTGCATTTTGGTTCATGGAAAAAGAAAGAAGATGGCTCTCTGTACTCGTATCGAGAGATGGCAGAGGAGCTCATTCCTTATGTGGCGGAACATCAATTTACCCACATTGAAATTATGCCGCTTGTGGAACATCCATATGACCGTTCCTGGGGATATCAGGGAACCGGATATTATGCGGTGACAAGCCGGTTTGGTACACCGCATGACTTCATGTATTTTGTCGATGAATGTCATAAATATGGAATCGGTGTCATTTTAGATTGGGTCCCGGGTCATTTTTGTAAAGATGCTCATGGGTTGTATTTATTTGATGGAGCGCCGACCTATGAATATAAAGATTTGGATGTACAGGAAAATCACGTTTGGGGCACAGTAAATTTTGATTTAGGAAAACAGGAAGTGCGTAATTTTTTAATTTCAAATGCACTGTTTTGGATGAAGTATTACCATATTGACGGCTTTCGTGTCGATGCGGTTGCGAATATGTTGTACTGGGAAAAAGAAGGGAAGCAGCAAAGTAATGAATACGCCGTTTCCTTCTTGCGTGAGTTAAATGAGGCAGTATTTGCAGAGGACGAAGAATTTTTGATGACCGCAGAAGATTCGACAGCTTGGCCACTTGTGACTACGCCAGTGTATGAAGGCGGACTAGGGTTTAATTATAAGTGGAATATGGGCTGGATGAATGATGTTCTAAAATACATGGAGTGTGCACCGGAATACCGGAAATATATTCATGAGAAAATGACATTTTCTTTGCTATATGCTTACTCCGAAAACTTTATATTACCGCTCTCTCACGATGAAGTCGTTCACGGAAAAAAATCATTGTTAAATAAAATGCCAGGAGACTACTGGGAAAAGTTTGCACAACTGCGTTTATTATACGGGTATTTCTTTACGCATCCTGGAAAGAAATTACTCTTTATGGGTGGGGAATTTGGTCAGTTTGACGAATGGAAAGATCTCGAGGATCTAGATTGGAATTTGCATGATTTTGAAATGCATCGTTATATGCATGATTACTTTAAAGAGCTCATAGCATTGTATAAGCGCTCTAAACCACTTTGGCAGTTGGATCATTCGCAGGAAGGATTTCAGTGGATTGATGCCGATAACAAAGAACAAAGTATTTTCTCGTTTATTCGTAAAGGGGATAAGGAAGACGATATCTTTGTTGTGGTATGTAATTTTACTAATATTGTGTATGAAAATTATAAAGTAGGTGTACCAGAGTTCAAGTATTATAACGAGATTTTAAATAGTGACGCAGCAATATATGGAGGCTCAGGGCAGGTAAATAAAAAGCGCCTAAAGACAATTCTAGAGCCGTATCATAATCAGTCTGCTCATGTAGAAATAACAATTCCACCATTTGGCGTATCCATTTTAAGACCAGTGAAAGCGAGAAAGGGGAGCAAAAAACAAGATGGTTCAAAAGCAGACGTGCGTAGCAATGTTACTAGCAGGAGGAAAGGGTAGTCGTTTAAGTGCTTTAACAAAAAATTTAGCAAAGCCAGCTGTTCCGTTTGGCGGTAAGTACCGAATTATTGATTTCACATTAAGTAATTGTGCAAACTCTGGTATTGAAACAGTTGGAATTTTAACGCAGTATCAGCCGCTTGAGCTTCATAGTTATACTGGAATCGGTAATGCTTGGGATTTAGATCGTGTGAATGGCGGCGTGACCGTATTGCCTCCGTACTCGGAATCTTCAGGAGTGAAATGGTATACAGGAACAGCGAGTGCTATTTATCAAAACTTAAACTATTTGCATCAGTACGATCCGGAATATGTTCTGATTTTGTCAGGAGATCATATTTATAAAATGGATTACAGTAAAATGTTAGATTACCATATTGAAAAAGAAGCAGATGTTTCGATTTCAGTTATTGAAGTACCTTGGGATGAGGCAAGTCGATTCGGCATTATGAATACGAATGAGGATATGGAAATTGTTGAATTTGAGGAAAAACCACAATTTCCAAAAAGCAATCTTGCTTCGATGGGAATTTATATCTTTAATTGGGCTATTTTAAAAGAATATTTAGAGATGGATGCAAGAAATCCAGAATCTAGTAATGATTTTGGAAAAGATGTCATCCCGCTTTTATTAGACGAAGAGAAAAAGCTCATTGCTTACCCATTTGAAGGGTATTGGAAAGATGTTGGAACTGTAAAAAGTTTATGGGAAGCAAATATGGACTTGCTTCGAGAAGAATCGTCCTTACAGTTAAACGATCATAGCTGGCGCATTTATTCGGTGAATCCAAATGAGCCGCCGCAGTATATTGCTGAAGGGGCAAAGGTAGAAGAATCATTAATTAATGAAGGGTGCGTTGTTGAAGGGGATGTAAAACACTCTGTTTTATTCCAAGGAGTAACGGTTGGAGAAGGGAGTATGGTAATCGATTCGGTAATTATGCCAGATGCATGCATCGGTAAAAATGTTGTCATCGAAAGAGCGATTGTCGGATCGGGTATGGTCATTGAAGATGGGACAATTATTCGTCCAGAAAAAAATATCGATGATGTTGTACTAATAGCTGAGGGGAAATAGAGAAGGAGGATAAGATGAATGGGAGAATCAATGTTAGGAATTATTAATGCAACAGGGAGTTTTCCGTCCTTAAAGAAAGTAACAGGGCACCGTTCGCTGGCAGCACTACCATTTGGAGGACGTTATCGTCTCATTGATTTTATGCTTTCGAATATGGTTAATTCCCATATTCATAGTGTAGCGATTTTTACGAGTCATAAAAATCGTTCCTTGATGGATCATCTCGGATCAGGAAAACAATGGGATTTAGATAGAAAACGCGACGGCTTATTTTTATTTCCTCCCAATTGCCAATGTGATCAAGATGAGTTTGGTTCCTTCGCTCATTTTAGAAGACATATGGACTATTTTCTGCGCAGCAGACAAGAGTATGTTGTTATTACAAATAGTCATCTTGTTACAGCATTAAATTTCCAAAAGGTATTAGAAAGACATATACATACGGGCGCAGATGTTACAGAAGTATGCCATGAAGGCGTATCGCTACAAACTTATGTGCTTAAGAAACAGTTATTATTAGATTTATTTGAAATATATAAAGACATGGAACACTATAGTTTGTTTGATGTAGTCAAAGAGAAACGAGGAGAGTCGCTGTACATTACTACATATGAGCATACAGGGTATGTAGCAGTAATCGATTCGATTGAAAATTATTATAAACATAGTTTAGAAATTTTGCAGCCTTCTATTTGGAAGCAGTTGTTTACGAAAGAGGCTCCGATTTTTACAAAAGTAAAGGATGAACCACCAACACGTTATATAAAAGGAGCGCAGGTGCAAAACACAATGATTGCAAACGGCAGTGTTATTGCAGGAAAAGTTGAGAATAGTGTTGTATTTCGTTCTGTTAAGG
>NZ_JBFTMC010000138.1:0-10173 GCF_056396765.1 Bacillus sp. 05T22 | reverse complement strand
TACATCCCCTTTCTTATATAAGGCTACTACTTCTGAGCTTTCAGAATGGAAATCTTGTGCACATAGAATAAAGCGACTTAAAGTCACATTAAAAACACCATTAATCGTCATTGGAAGAGATCCCAATCATTCTATCGGGCAAATGATTCAAGAGGGAATGCCTAATGAAGAAGCTATAAAACTTGAAAAAACATGGCAAGAACTTATTCAAGAACAACGTATGCTCTCCCAAAACAGCCGATATATTCTCGCTCAAAATGCTAGTCATGGAATCGAAAGTGATCGCCCTGATATCATAATTCAGGCAATCCATTCCTTCGAAGTAAGTGACGTACATGCCCCTGAAAACAATGAGCATTCTAAAATTAAATAAACATGCAAAAAAGAAAGCAGCCTTCACTGCTTTCTTGCCTTTTCATCTATTCATAATCTTCCTCGTCTTCATTACCATCATAATACGAGTTTCCATTATTCACATATATAGGTCCATTTGCAACATCAACACGAAGTACCCATGCCCAAGGTACAGCTAAGCGTTTATGTAATGCCCGCCAAAACCCTATTGACTTTCTTTCATACTCCTGGAACTCCTGAAGTATATCCTTGTAGGAGGAACCGTCTAACTGAATATTTGCTTCTAGTAAACGAGAATAGGCATAGTGCTGTAATTCGAGTTCGGCAGCAACTTCCATCTCTTCTGGTGTTGCCATACCAATAATTGTTCCATCAGGTGGCACAATTTCATATACGTTATGAACTTCAATGAGTCCTTCTGGATGATCTACTAACCCCTTCTCTTTCTCAAACATGTAAACAGCCTCCTTTATCACGCATTTTTTTATGTTACAAAAGCATACTTCTCTAACAAACCCGTTCTTTCCTGCTTTCTCGATAAAATTTTACAAATTATTCACATGATGACCTGTTTCTATATTTTAGTGCGCTCTTCTACTCTTGCAGTAGAAAGTAAACTCTCTTCATTAAAAGTCAATTTATATACATCTGGCATGTCGAGTGTTTTCCAAAAATGATAGTCATATGTAGAATCAAAATAATTCATTATTAACACCATAATATTTCCATGGGTACCAACTACAATATTTTTCCCTTTATATTGTTTTAATATATTTTGAATACATTTGACACCACGTTTTTGTGCTATATCATTTGATTCCCCGCCTTCAAACGAGAAGGCGGGATTCTCCCATACTTTCATAATTGCTTCCTCAAAATCTTCTACCTGTTCTTTACTTAATAGTCTCTCACGTAAATCTTCTTCAATTTTCATAGGTAATTGAAATTGATTTGCAACTCCTTGGACAGTTTGAATCGCTCGTTTGTATGGACTAGAAATTACAACATCAATTTTCTCTTCTTTTAATAACTCTGCCACACTTTGCGCATCATTCCGTCCTTTTTCGGATAATGGGCGTTCTCTTTCCTCCGGTGTATAGACAGAATGAGCATGACGAACAAAATAGATTTGAGTCATAAAATCCCTCCTTTTTACTTTCTCTTCTATCCAAATTGATTCTATTAGATATTGACCAATTCCTTTCAATATTTTTTGCTGTATAACAAACAAAAGGCACTTCATGAAAAAAGCACCTTTTGTTTACATAATAAAATTATATTGTTATAACTTTTTTCTAAATTCCTCACTCGTTACTACAGATCGAATAAAATAATCTAAGTTATTCTTAAGTTTTTGTGATTCCATAGAATCTAAATCATTAGACATAAAGACTATTTCAACCTTGTTTCCTTCTTTATCTGTACCATAAAAACTATTTGTCAATACAAATGGAGTTGAACCTCCTTTTTTACCAGCATGTTCATATATGCTATCTCCAACAGTCCCATTAAAAATCTTCTCAATCTCATCTTGCATTGGCTTTGGAAAAGCAGTTCTATTATTGATTTTCCCTATTAGACTCATATAGTCTTTTGCAGTTGCCCTTACTAGCCTATCAGACCAAATACGTTGAAATTCCATGTCAACTTTTAATGGTATATTGTGTTTTTTCCATTCCGCTTCATCTTTCATCCATTCATGTATTTTCAAAGCATGCTTTCTATATTCATCCATAGACAGTTTACGTAACACTTCTAATGATTGATCTTTAGGTACATTCAGTTCTTTTTCTACATATCCTCTCATATATAAGGGGGATGTATATGGATAGAATGCATCATGGCTATTTAGCTCTAATTCTTTTAAGCTATTATTTATTCTTTCGAGTCCTAATTTTTCTAATAAATAGGTTGTATTTGCATTAGAACTAAAGTGAATCATACCTCGAGCTACTTCTTCTAAAGAAAGCTTTTCATTTTTTATTGCATTTCTTATTTTTGCATTCTCTAACCATGCAGGATGTGCTCCAGCATCTGTGTCTGGTACGTAGTATTTTTCTAAATCCTGTAATGGAATTTGCTCCTGTGGATTTATCTTTTCTTCTGAAACTTGTTTTGCAAATTCCACTGCTACTACTATTTTTGCCATACTTGCTAATGGTAGTTTTTTATTCTCATTCACAGTAGCTAAAATTTCACCATTTCTTCTAATCATTAATGAACATGTTTGCTCATTCTTATGCTCTTTTATGTAATCCAGCACATAGTTTGGATCTTCTTTTGAATAGTAATATCCCATAATCGCTAAAATCGCTATGATGATTGCTATAATAATAAAAATACTCCATCCTATAACCTTTAACACCTTCACTATATTACTCCCCTAACAAAATACCATTTATCAATATATCTATTATATCRAATATATAAAGGGAGGTTATGTAAAAAAATACAGTATTTTGCTAGAAACGCACAAATGAAATAGCCCTCACTCGAGAACAAGGGCTACTCTACCTCACACGAAGTTACCTCTCCATTTAGTACAACCACTATATCGGACCGTTGTTCATCCATAGAACGCTTTAAATTAGGTGGCCCAATCACAACAGATCCTTTAATAGGTGCAAGATCCTTAGCTAAATGTTCAGCATTAACACCGTAAGCGACTTGGAATACTTCTGGTGGGGTCATTCTAAGTACATCTGAACCCTCAGCTGTTTCAAATTGATCATTATTGAAGAAGAGATGTAAATGGGCTTCTTCTGATACAGCCGTAATCCAGTGCCACCAACCCATTGGAATAAATACCGTTTGTCCAGCTTTTGCTCGATAATTTTGCAGTTGATTTGTTTCTGGATTTAAAATAGAAGTAATTGCTTCTCCAGAAACGATGACATCTAATTCCCAAGCGTTTGGATGCCAATGTGGTTCCCTCATATGACCTTTCGTCATAAAAAGATCGACAAACGCTCCTCCAATCATTGCTGGTAATTGTGTTGAAGTCACTTCATAAGCAATATTTTTATCATCTCGTTTAAAAAATACATTTTCTCGTGAGTCAAAGAAAAGATTTGGTGTCCCAGAACTTTTCTTTAAGTTTTTATTATCTGGAACATATCCTGAATTAGCCATTCGATCCCTCTTTTCTATTCCCAACATTTCATACTTAACATTGTATCGTATGGAAGAAATGGAACGAATGTGCCTATCTACTATCGTTTTTACATAACAAAAAAACATGCTCCACAATGCTAGCATGTTTTGTGATATCCTTCACATTATTTAACTGAAAAATAAACCTCTTTACTTACCATGATGTAACATTAAATCGCTAAGTTCTTCTTCAATATGATTTAACTTTGCAATCCCTTCTTTCCATTTGTGGATATAACGTGAAACTCCAAAAACAAATAAAGCAATAATAGTAGAAAGAATAATACCATATACGATAGCTACAGTACTCATAAATTACACTTCCTTGTAATAGGTTATACATTTATTATATTCCTTTTTTTGATGAAATAGTGGAAATTTAAGTTATTGTAACAAAATTGATTTTTCTAATTATACGAAAAATTACCCTAATAGGAGAAACCCTAAAAACATTAAGATTCCTCCTATATTTAAATATTATTCCACACCAACAGAAACCGTTTCTGGCAACGTACTTCCACCATCAATTACAATGTGTGTCCCTGTTATGTAACTTGATTCATCTGATGCAAGGAAACCAGCTAATTGACCAACCTCTTCAATCTTCCCTAAACGACCTAACGGAACGCCTGAAGCGATTCCATCAATAATACTATTCGGTTCATTTGGATCGGACTCATTTGCAATTTGCTCTGCCATTGGCGTCATAATATAGCCTGGACAAATCGCATTTACAGTAATATGATGCTTGGCTACTTCACGTGCTAACGCTTTTGTAAATCCCCAAATAGCGGCCTTTGTTGTCGCATAAGCTGTTTCTCCTTCATCTGCAACTAGCGTTCCTGTTACAGATGACATGTTCACGATTTTTCCATAGTTTTTCTCAATCATATATGGCAAGACTGCTTTAGAGAAGTTCCACACACCGTTAATATTTACTTGAAATTGAAAATCACGCATTTCATCTGACATCTCTAAAAAGTTAGCAAGACGAATAACTCCTGCGTTATTCACTAATATATCAATCTTCCCATATTTTTCGTATGCATCTTTTGCTATTTCTTTTACAGCTGCAAAGTCAGTTACATCTACTTCGTAACTAGCTGCTTCTAACCCCTTACTAACAATTTCTTTTGCTGTTTCATGAACCTTGTCTGAAATATCAACAAGTAATACTTTCGCTCCTAATTCAGCAAATACATGGGCAATTCCAGCACCATTCCCCATTGCAGCACCAGTGACAAAAGCAACTTTTCCATCTAATTTTCCCATTTCATAGCCCCCTTATGATTTGTAGAAAACCCTTTCAACATTTCCATCATACCAAATATTTCCTATCTTTTAAAAAATTTTTCAATTTGTTAAAAAACGTTCAAAAAGAAGAAGCTGTCGTAACAAACGACAGCCTCATACATACCTTTTCAAATACTATTCTATTAGTTTTTCTTCGATTCTATTTTTTCTTTTGCATTTTCAGCTTTATCCAATACTTCTCCAGCTTTCTTCTGCTTTTCTTTTACTTCATCAATACTATCTACCGCTTTAATTACTTTATCAATTCCTTCTTCGTCCACTTTTTTCTGCTTTGCAATTCTTTCCTTTTCTTTTTCTTCCATGTCTTTTGCCTTTTGAAGCATATTTTCTGCGTTTGACTTTACAGATTTCTCAAGGGATGCATCCTTTTTCTTTTGTAATACTTGGTTCGCGTCATCCTTTGCTTCTAAATATTTACCATCTTTTAACGCCGTTGCACCATGATCCATCAGGCTAGCAACTTCTTTATAGGCTTTTGCTTCGTTCGTAGATTTTTCTTTTTCTGCTTTTTCAAACCACATAATTGCGTCACTATATTTCTCATCTTTTAATGCCTGCATACCTGTATCAACTTGGATATCGTAATTACTGCTACATCCAGCCATTGCAAACAATGCACATAGCATAACCAATATTTTGTACTTCATGTTGTACTTCTCCCTCTCTCAGTATTCCACATGGACTTCTTCATTTAATGTATCATAACTAAAAAACACTTTCAAAAAAGAAGAGACTTCATTTTCCTTAATAATGAAGTCTTTTTATAAACATACATTCTACACCTACGCTGATACATCCACTTGTTTTTTCACATCCATTTGTTTCATCCCTAATAATACTACCATCCATACTCCAATAGCCGAAATAACCATTACCATACTAGTTGGCATTATATCTAATAAAAATCCATACAAAATAATTCCAAGAGGCGTAATTGCCGTAGAAATTGTTTCAATTAATCCAAAAACCCGTCCTAAATATTGTGAATCAGTTGTTTTCTGAACATATACTTGAAGGGGAACATTGATGGAAATGCTCGTCATTCCAAAAATAAGCATAAAAATTATATAGTAAATAAAACTTACCGTCCCTGGAATTGTAACTAATAACGGAAATGCAGTACACAAATACAAACCCGCTAAGACAAATAAACTAATGCGAACCGTGCGAAATAAATTATTCATTTCCTTACGAACAGATAAAACAATTGATGCAACCAGCATTCCTACCGCCAACATTCCTTCCACAACACCTAGTTGCTGAGACGATAAACGTAAGTTTTGAATGATAATATACGGAAGTGCAACAAACAGTGCACTGCCAAAGAAATTAATCCAAATAAACACTTTTAACATCGTATACATATCATCACGTCTTTTTACATATAAGAATCCTTCTTTAATACTGGATAAAAAATGAGCTTTCTTCAGTTCTGCTTGTACTTTATACAGATCAAATGCAATAAAGAACTGTACAATTACCGCTAAAAAAAATGTAATACCATTTAACAGAAAAAAGAATTTCATTGAAAACAAACCAAACACCATTCCACCAATAACTGGTGCTAAAATAGTCGAAAGTGCTGTCGCTGTTTGGTTTAAAGAACTCGCTTGTTGAATACGTGCACTGTCAACTAAAGTTGGAATAGAAGCCGTAAAAGAAACAGAATAGAAACTTGCACATATCGATAACAGTGCTGCAGATACATAGATGAATAGAAGTGAAATGTCAAATAAAGTAGAAAGTGCAAACATCGTGAACATGATAAGACTACTTAATAAATCTGCAACAATAACAACCCACCGTCTGTTTATTCGGTCTGCCACAGCCCCAGCAATTGGTCCACATACCATTCTTGGAATAGAACCGCAAATAAGCGTAATTGCAAAACCTACGCCTGATCCCGTCGTTTTTAAAACATATAACCCCATTGCAAACGTATAAATCCCTGCACCTAATAAAGAAGTCATTTTTCCAATCATCATCAAAATGATATTTCTCGTTGCAATTTTGATTCTTGGATCATTTTGACTTATACTTACATCCCCCATTACGTCACTCTCCCCTTAAAAGTTAAATTGTGTTAAACTTATTATATAATCATTTTTCAGATTTCGACAACAAAAAGTTTAATTGTATTTAACTTTTTTGTGATAAAGGAGCAACAATATGGCTACTCTTGGTGAAAAAATTAAAGCATTACGAAAAGAAAAGCGTCTTACTCAGACACAATTAGCTGGCTCAGAGCTAACGAAAAGTATGCTGAGTCAAATTGAAAATGGGAAAGCAGCACCTTCTATGAAGACATTACAATATCTTGCTAATCAGCTTGAATGTGAAGCAAGTTTTTTACTAGAGGAGGACAATGAAGAAGTAACAAAGCTGATTCCAAAAATGGAACAAGCTATAAAAAATAATCAATTTGAAGAAGCTTATCGTACACTGCTACCTATTGTTCAAAAAGAACTACCACCTACTTTAAGTACAGCTCGTTTATATAAACAATTTATAAGCGTTGCATTTAATATGAAAGATTACAGCATACATTCCTATATTGAAAAAGCCGTAGAAATTTTTCAAAAGTATACTTTATATCGTGAAAGTACACAAACTAGTTTAAAGCTATGTTATGTATTATTTGTCCATAAAAAATATAAAGAATGCCTAGAACTTCTTACCTCTATTCGAAAAGAGTATGAAGCAAAACAATTAGAAATGGATCTTATTATACAAATAGAATTATTCTTATGTGAGGCAATTGTTTTACTCGCATATGGTGATTATGAAGGGTGCGAAAAAATTATCTTACAAGCTCTTGACTTCTCAAAAGAAAATCAAGTGTATTATAAAACAGATGAATTTTATCGAATTCTCTCCTACCAAAATGTAATAGTAGCAGATGAAAATAAATATCTACACTATATAAAAAAATCCGAACAATTTGCCGTTTTCACAGAAAATATTTTATCTATTGCGATTATAGATATATTAAAAGCTTATTATTATAATACAATAACAAGTGAATATACATTAGCTCTCAAACATCTAGATTTATTTAGAAAAAAACTTCAAGATAAACCGCTCTTTCAAGAGGACGGGATTTATTACCTAGAAAAAGGAAAGGCTTTATACGGCCTTAAGCGATATGAAGCAGCATTAGAAACATTACAGCAAGCGACAATTCCAGATTATATGTTTCACCCACTAGACCAAGCATGGATTATAACTGGGGGGGCTTACCGTGCCCTTTGTTATATGGAACTCAAAAATAAGCAAAAGGCGCTTCAAGAAGCAACAGAAGCTTTTCATGCTATACAAGAATTCCCTGATTCGACATTTACTGTGTTTATTAAAGAAACATTACAAATAATACAAAAACTTTAAACCCATCTCAAAATGGTATATTATTCCTCCTTTTCAGCAAAAATAATAAAGATGGGAGGAATGTAAGAATGAATGTACAACGTGCAAAAGAGCTTTCCGAATCATCAGAACAAGCACATGTCAGTTTTCAAGGCATGCCCGTTATGATTCAACATGTTGATGAAAGCAATGAAACCGCCCGCATATATGATGCAACGAATCCAGATCGCGAATTAACAGTTCCAGTTAATAGCCTAGAAGAAATATAAGAAACCCCACTTCAGTTTTATTTGAAGTGGGGTTTTTCTTGTATGCCGTATGATTTGTCTTTCCAAATATTTTTATCATCACTGCACGAATAACGTAAATTTCTATTTTTTCAACAGTTATCCCAATATGGTACGGGATATTTCTCAAAACATTTTTATACTCAAAAGACATACTATTCAATCTTTATGATACAATCCATAAGTATATTTGGAGGGATACGATGAGGGATACAACGCAAAGTAACGAACCTTATTATGCAGTTATATTCACTTCCAAGCTTTCACAAGACACGACTGATTATGACGATGTCGCTGAAGAAATGGAAAAACTCGCTAAAGGGCAATCTGGCTTTATAAACGTTGACAGCGTACGGGATGCATCTGGTCTCGGTATTACAATTTCATATTGGGATTCACTTGAAGCAATTAAACAATGGAGAGAAAAAGCAGCACATACTATAGCAAGACAAAGAGGACGTGAACAATGGTATGAAAGCTTTCATATGAAAATATGTGTTGTAGAAAGAGAATATAATTTTCAGAGGAAAGGTTTATAATCAATGAAGAACAAAGTAGCTCTGATTGTTGTTCACGAAATATACGGCATAAATCAGCATATGCAGGATGTCATATCCAGGTTTTCTTCACCACAGATAGATATCTTCTGCCCAAGTCTTTTACAGCTAGATGCTCCCTTTCATTATAATGATGCAAAAAAAGCTTACTTGCATTTTATGCAAAACGTTGGATTCCAACATGGAAAAGAAAAAATTGAAGAAATGATTCAAACACTAGCAAAAGACTACCCATACATAGGACTCATAGGCTTTAGTATTGGGGCAACCATCTCTTGGCTATGCAGTAACAATCCAAAAGTTACTTTTATTATTGGTTGCTATGGCTCTCGCATACGAGACTACTCTTATATTATTCCTACATGCCCTACTCTTGTAATTTTTCCAGAAACAGAATTGAACTGTTCCATTTCTTCTCTTATCGCGACATTACAAAGACAAAACAACCCATTTCTACATATACAACAGTTCCCAGGAAATCATGGATTTCTGGATCCTTATACTACAAACTATAACGAACAATCTACAAAACAAGCATATGAAATGATTGATTCATTTCTTCTAAAAACTACAATGAAACAAATGTATTAAAGGAGTTTTGCTATGTCATTTACATTACTTTTACTTGCTTTCGTTATTCTAATCATTCTCATAACGCTAGCTTTTATTTTTACAACTCTTAAAAATCGTAAATATTTAAACCGTCCTTATCGACATTCCTTTATCGTTATGACCTTATTTCTTGGACATTGGATTTTAGTTTTGACTAGTTTTTATACGTGAGCGTAAAAGACAGGCTAAATTATATACATAGTACATCATTCGTAACAGATACAGGTGAAAATGTTGTGGATATTGTTTTTCTTTGCGAATATGAATCGGGGGAAGCATTTTCTAAAAGTCCCGATGAGGTTGAAGAGGTATTATGGTTAACTACTGAAGAAATATTAAACCACCCCAATTCGTCAATTTATTTAAAAGAAAGCATTAATCATGCGGAAGCGTTGATTCGTATTCATTCTTCATAACGCTTTAAATTTATAATTTTAGATTTTTAAACGACTTTATTGTTATATTTTTTAGTGTAGTGAAGTATCTTACATCAAGATTAAACAACTATATTTTAACCCCGTCCTAAATTTAGA
>NZ_JBFTMC010000137.1:0-10340 GCF_056396765.1 Bacillus sp. 05T22 | reverse complement strand
AAATTATATTTATCATACAATTGGATTATATCTATTTTTGGATCGATTTGAAGAGAAACAAATGATGTGTGCAGAAAAACGATAAAATTCCAAAGCGAACGAATATTTTGATAATGATAGAAAGGGTGGAGATTTGTCAATTAGGGGTGATGTGTTATGTATACATATTATAGTAATCGTGCCAAAGAGTATGAAACGGTATATGATAGAGACGATGCAGTGAGACAAGCGGAACAATTCATATTACAACAAAAACTGAAAGAGTTATTTCGTGAGAAGGAAATTCTAGAAGTCGCTTGTGGTACAGGATATTGGACGCAATATGTAGTGGAAGTCGCTGCGTATATTACAGCAATAGATTACTCTGAAGAAGTACTAGATGTAGAAAAAGCAAAGGAACTTCCAAAAGAAAGAGTTTCTTTTCATAAAGGAGACGCATTTGAGTTGGGAAGATTCCAGAAAACATTTCAAGGAGCATATGCAAACTTTTGGTTCTCGCACATTGCAAAAGAAGAAGTCACTAATTTTCTAGAACAATTTCATAAAGTGTTAGAAAAAGGAGCAATGATTTGCTTCGCAGATAATATGTATAATGAAGGAATTGGTGGACAGCTTTTATATAAAGATGGAGATGAAAATACGTATAAAGTTCGTTCACTTGCTAGTGGAGAACATTATGAAATTATAAAGAACTATTATACGAAAGAAGAACTGATAGCTACCTTTGAACTTTTTGCAATAGATTTAGAAGTTCATATGGGTGAATGTTTTTGGTGGATTACATACACAGTAAAGTAAATGGGGGAGAATGGATGTATACAACATTTTTATTTGATTTAGATGGAACATTAACAGATCCGAAAGAAGGAATTGTAAATTCGGTTTTATATGCATTGCGAAAAATGGGAATAGATGAACCGAATCAGAAAGAGCTAGATTCTTTTATTGGTCCACCAATTCAGCATTCGTTTGTAGATAGATACGGAATGGACGAAAAACAAGTAGAGCAAGCTGTTACATATTTTCGTGAATATCTAAAGCGAAGCGGCCTACTTGAGAATAGTGCATATGAGATGATTCCCTATATTTTACAAGAGTTAAAAGATGAAGAGAAACGATTATTTGTTGCAACTTCAAAACCCACTGTATTTGCAAAACAAGTTTTAGAACACTTTAACTTGATTCATTTTTTTGAAGAAATTGTTGGTAGTAATTTAGATGGAACCCGAATAAAGAAAGATGAAATTATTGAATGTATTTTGCATACAAATCCAGAGTTGCAAAGAGAAGAGGTAGTGATGATTGGGGATAGAAAGCATGACATGATAGGAGCTAATTGTAATGGGATTGACTCTATCGGTGTATTGTATGGATATGGGAGTGAAGAAGAATTAAAAGAAGCAGGAGCGACACATATTGTGAAACATGTCGAAGAGTTGCGAAGCTTTTGTGAAAAAGACAGAAGTTTTAAAATATAAAACAAAAAAGCAAATCCCTTTATAACGAGTAATAGTTAAATGTTTTCGTTTAAAGGGATTTTTCATATGTAATAGAATAGTAATAAATATGCTGTTTTAATTATAAAAATTTTGTTAGAAAAGGAGGAGGAATGTCAGTATTTGAATCGTTATAAAAGCGATATTTTGTAGGGATACATAGAAAAAATTCGGATTAAAAAGATTGAATTTTCAATCAAAGGGAGGTGAGAGAATTGGAGCTAGTTATTATTTTATTAGCACTTAGTTTACTTATGTTTGTTGCCTATAGAGGATTTTCTGTTATTTTATTTGCACCGATTTTTGCTCTATTTGCAGTATTTTTAACAGAACCTAGTTTTGTACTGCCTTTCTTTTCGAATATTTTTATGGAGAAAATGGTAGGCTTTATTAAGTTGTATTTTCCAGTTTTCTTACTAGGTGCTATTTTCGGTAAAGTAGTAGAAATGTCTGGAATTGCAGATTCCATTGCTAAGACAATTATTGAAATAGTAGGTGAAAAACGGACCATTTTGGCTATCGTTTTAATGGGTGCTGTTTTAACTTATAGCGGTGTCAGTGTTTATGTTGTTGTGTTTGCAGTATATCCATTTGCTGCAAAGTTGTTTCGTCAAGCGAATATTCCGAAGCGCTTAATACCTGGAACAATCGTTCTTGGAGCTGTCACGTTTACGATGGATGCACTCCCAGGATCACCGCAAATTCAAAATGTAATCCCGACAACATTTTTTAAAACAGATATTTATGCAGCACCTATACTTGGTATTATTGGTGCTATTTTTGTCTTAACGTTAGGATTGATCTATTTAGAGAGTCGACGTAAGAAGGCGAAAGCAGCTGGAGAAGGATRTTTTGGTTTTGAAGATGGGAATTCTGAAATGGCAGCATCACTGGAGTTAGAGCAAAAGAATCATACTTCTCTTCAAAGTATTGAGATTTCAAGAGTACAGCAAGTCGTTGCTTTTGTACCACTTATTTTAGTAGGAGTTATGAATAAGTTTTTTACAATAACAATACCAAAATGGTATCCAAATGGTTTTGATTTTTCCTCAATTGGAATGAAATCGTTTGGTAAGGTAGAGTTAAGCGCAGTACTTGGTATTTGGTCGGTAGAATTAGCACTCATCATTGGGATTATAACAACGCTTTTATTATATTGGAAGCGTGTTGTAACAGGATTTCAAGCAGGATTGAATACAAGTATTGGAGGAGCATTGCTTGCAACAATGAATACAGGAGCAGAATTCGGTTTTGGTGGCGTAATTGCAGCACTTCCAGGGTTTGCGATTATGCGAGATAGCATTTCTGCAACATTTACCAATCCACTCGTAAATGGAGCTGTGACAACGAATATTCTTGCTGGTATTACAGGTTCGGCTTCAGGTGGAATGGGAATTGTTTTAAGCGCTATGGGTGATAAATTTATTGCAGCGGCAGAACAATATCATATTCCGCTTGAAGTTATGCACCGTATTGTCTCAATGGCATCGGGGGGAATGGATACACTGCCACATAACGGAGCAATTATTACAATCCTTACTGTTACAGGGTTAACGCATAAACAATCGTATCGTGATATATTTGCTGTGACAATATTGAAAACGGTCGCTGTATTTTTAGTAATTGCCTTTTATACATTTACAGGAATCTACTAATAAATTTATTAGTCTGGGGAAGGAAATAATTAATCGAAGTGGAATATTACATTTGATAATTTATACAATGGAAATTTCACATTATAAAATATTTAGTAGGGAAAGAAGGGGTGGAGTATTTGCAAGAAATCGCTGAATTTCGTATGCCAAAGAACGTTTTGTATGGGAGAAATTCACTTGATAAATTAGGGGAACAAGCAATTAAATTAGGAAAAAAAGCTTTTATTATCAGTGATTCTATTATGAAAAAGCTTGGCTATATCGATGCGTGCGTGAAACTACTAAAAGCGAAAAAAATAGATGTTATTACTTATGAAAATGTAAATGCGGAACCAACAAACATTCATATTTTGGAAGCGTTAACGATTTGTGCAGAGTCGAAATGTGATTTTATCATTGGGCTTGGTGGAGGAAGTTGTATTGATGCGGCAAAAGCTGTAGCAGTGCTTTCTACAAATGGTGGAGAGATTGAAGAGTATGCTCAAAATCATGTGGAAATAGAAAAGCAACCATTACCACTTATTGCAATTCCGACAACATCTGGTACTGGATCGGAAGTGACCAGTGTTGCTGTTATTACAAATACAAAAACAGATGTCAAAATGATGATTAAGCACCCAAATTTCACGCCACAAATCGCGATTATCGATCCCTTATTGACACGTTCTGTTCCACCGAATATTACTGCAGCAACAGGTATTGACGCACTATGTCATGCAATTGAAGCATATCTTTCTAGATTTTCGCAACCGCTTACAGATGTACTAGCACTTGCGGCAATTGGAGCGATTATGAAACACTTGCGGATTGCCTATGGAAATGGGACAAATATAGAAGCACGAGAAGCAATGATGATTGCTTCCTTACAAGCTGGCATTGCTTTTTCAAATGCATCGGTCACTTTAGTTCATGGAATGTCACGTCCAATTGGAGCGCTATTTCATGTACCCCATGGTATATCAAATGCGATGTTACTACCAGCAGTTTTAGATTTTACAAAAATTTGCTCAGTCAAACGCCTTGCAGATGTTGGGCGGATTATAAATCCGGAATTACATTCATTATCTGATGAAGAGCTTGCTAACCATGCTATTTTTGAAATAAAGAAACTCTGTTTGGATCTACGTATTCCTAATCTTAGGGAGTACGGAATTGATCAGGTTGAATTTGAAAATGCTCTTTTAAAAATGGCGAAAGATGCATTGGCCAGTGGGAGTCCGAGTAATAACCCACGCATCCCTTCTTATCATGAGGTGAAAAAATTGTATCGTATATGTTTTGACTATCAATATGAAAATTCTATAAGTACCTCAATAGAATTCTGAATATTATTAAAATATTTCCGCGGAAATGAAAAGGGGTGCAGGAGATGGAATTAGTAATTATTTTATTGGCTCTTTGCATGCTGATGTTTGTTGCCTATCGTGGTTTTTCGGTTATATTATTTGCCCCAATTTGCGCGCTATTTGCGGTTTTATTAACAGAACCAAGTCACGTATTACCTTTTTTCTCTAATATTTTTATGGAAAAAATGGTCGGGTTTATTAAATTATATTTTCCAGTATTCTTACTCGGAGCAATTTTCGGTAAGGTAGTAGAAATGTCAGGGATTGCGGAGTCTATTGCAAAAACTATTATTCAGCTAGTTGGTGTCAAACGTTCCATACTAGCAATAGTTCTAATGGGGGCTATATTAACTTATAGTGGCGTTAGTTTGTTTGTAGTTGCTTTTGCGGTATATCCATTTGCAGCTAATTTATTTCGAGAGGCTAATATTCCAAAACGATTAATACCAGGAACAATTGCTCTTGGAGCGATTACGTTTACAATGGATGCGCTTCCGGGGACACCGCAAATTCAAAATGTTATTCCAACCACGTTTTTTAAAACAGACATTTATGCAGCTCCATTTCTTGGAATTATTGGGGCAATCTTTGTATTTCTTGTTGGTATGTTGTATTTAGAAAGAAGACGAAAAAAAGCCGAAGAAAGTGGTGAAGGGTATTATGGGTTTGAAAAAGAAAATCCTGAAATGGCCGCAACAACAGAAACAGAACAAAATATAAAGCCAGCTATTCATGCTTCTGAAATTACACCGCTTCGTCAAGTACTTGCTTTTGTACCACTTATTTTAGTAGGGGTAATGAATAAAGTGTTTACAGTATTGATTCCAACATGGTATCCAAAGGGTTTTGATTTTTCATCGATTGGATTAAAGGCGTTTGGTAAAGTAGAACTTTCCGGTGTGCTAGGTGTATGGTCTGTTGAACTAGCACTATTAATCGGAATTATTACAACGATAATTTTAAATTGGAAACGCTTAGTCACAGGATTTCAAGCCGGCTTAAATGCAAGTATTGGTGGTGCATTGCTTGCTGCTATGAATACGGGAGCAGAATATGGTTTTGGAGGGGTTATAGCGGCATTGCCTGGTTTTGGTGTCATTCGAGATAGCATTTCTACAACGTTTACCAATCCGCTTGTTAATGGTGCAGTTACTACAAACGTCCTTGCGGGAATTACTGGATCAGCATCAGGAGGCATGGGTATTGCTTTAAGTGCGATGTCGGAGAAATATATTGCAGCAGCAGAGCAATATAATATCCCATTTGAGGTTATGCATAGAGTTATTTCAATGGCATCAGGAGGAATGGACACATTACCACATAATGGTGCCGTTATCACATTATTGGCAGTAACTGGATTAACGCATAAACAATCATATCGCGATATTTTTGCACTTACGATTATTAAAACATTGGCTGTTTTTGTGGTGATTGGTGTTTATAGCTTAACGGGAATTGTATAATATATTTGTGATAATTGGTAAAACACGACTTTAACATTTAAGTAAAAGTCGTGTTTTATTATGTGAAAAATGTATAATAATAACAGAAAGATAATCTGTTATTCTAAACAAGGAGGATGGAAATTATGAAAATGATTGGTMTTATTGGTGGAATGAGCTGGGAGTCTTCTTCTGAATATTATCGCATTATTAATGAAGAAGTAAAAAAGAGATTAGGAGGATTACATTCAGCGAAATGTCTTTTGTATAGTGTTGACTTTGAAGAGATTGAACAATGCCAATCTGAAGGTAATTGGGAAAAAGCGGGAAGCGTATTAGGAGAAGCTGCATATTCTCTTGAGAAAGCTGGCGCAGACTTCATTGTTATTTGTACGAATACAATGCATAAAGTGATTAGTAATATTCAAGATAAGGTGAGTATCCCTATTTTACATATTGCGGATGCAACAGCTATGGAAATAAAAAAACAAGAGATTCAAACAATTGGTTTGCTTGGAACAACATATACCATGGAACAAGATTTTTACAAATCACGTATAGAGGAGAATGGAATAAAAGTAATTGTTCCAAATGAAACTGATAGGGAAATAGTAAATAGAATCATATATAACGAGTTATGTTTGGGAAAGGTTAATCAAACATCAAGAGATGTCTATAAAGAAATAATAAATCGTTTCGTACAAAATGGGGCAGAAGGAATTATATTAGGGTGTACGGAAATAGGGCTATTAATAAAACAAGAAGATTCTCAAGTTCCAGTATTCGATACGGCTATCATACATGCGGTTGCAGCTGTAAATACAGCTTTAGATTAATGGTGATTATAATTTTATTATGTAAACAAATATTCGGTATTATAGATGGAAAACATTCAGAAAATACTTTATAATGTAAGTGGTTACAAAAAAGGGGGAGTATGGATGCTTTCACTTAGGCCAATTGCTTTTGTACATAATGAAAGAAAAATGATAATGGATGATGAATGGGGAGATGTACAATCTCTTATTACATTAACGGATTCATATGCAGAAGAGAGTATACAAGGAATTGAAGATTTTTCACATATTGAAGTAATCTTTTATTTTCATAAAGTGAAAGATGAACAGATTCAATCTTCGGCTAGACATCCACGAAATAATAAGGAATATCCGAAAATAGGTATTTTTGCACAGCGGGGAAAAAATCGTCCAAATCGATTGGGGGCGACAATTGCAAAAGTTGTAAGGCGAGAAGGAAAATCAATTGTAGTTGAAGGATTAGATGCAATTGACGGTACACCTATATTGGATATAAAGCCTGTTATGAGAGAATTTTTACCGAATGAAGATATTTTACAACCTGAATGGGTAACGGACCTTATGAAGGAGTATTGGAAAGGAAGCGAAGTAAAGTGAAAATATATGAAGCGACAATTGAAGATTTAGATGGAGTAGCATCAGTATTTAATAATTATCGTACCTTTTATAAACAAGAGTCGAATGTGGAAGAAGCAAGAGTATTTTTGCGTAATCGCATAGAGCGAAAAGAATCTGTAATTTTTGTAGCTGTTGAAGATGGGGAGTACCTTGGATTCACACAATTATATCCTTCTTTTTCATCAGTTTCGATGAAAGAACTATGGATTTTAAATGACCTATTTGTACAAGAAGGTAAACGCGGCGCAGGTATTGGAAAAAAATTATTAGAAGCGGCTAGAATTTTCGCACTAGAGAACGGTGCAAAAGGATTAAAATTGCAAACAGAAATAGATAACATATCAGCACAGCGATTATATGCCGAGAATGGATATTTGAGAGATAATCGTTATTTCCATTATGAATTAACTTTCTAAATTCAATATTAATACAGGCGAAAATACAAACCGAACTCTATCATTCAACGTATATTACTATTGTGCCAGTACCTGTGAATACAACGTACAATATTATTTGCGATTGCTTGTAGATTTGTATATGAAAAATAAGAACCCTAACATATTACTTTTGATTAATATGTTAGGGTTTTTTAATAAGGTGCTTCTTAAATTTGTGTTGTAATTCGTTTCAGAATCCAAATGACAGCATCTTGAAAGTTTTCTGCAATATAACTCGGTTCAATATGAGCCCAGTTATCGCGATATGTATGTAATGCGTCATGCCCGGCACCCGTTTGAACTAATATCGTTGTTGCATGAACATTTGCACCTGCAACGATATCAGTCCAGCGATCACCAATGACGATACATTTTGTTAAATCCAGTTCATGTTTCTTTGCTGCTTGTAGAAGCATACCTGTACTTGGCTTTCGACATTCGCATCCATCTCCATGTCTGTGAGGACAAAGATAGACGTCATCAAAACCAAAGGCTTCTAGTTCTTGGGTAAAATCTTTCACGGTTGCTTTTCCATCAGCAATGCCAGGCTGGTTTGTAAAGGAAAATAATTTTATATTTTGTTCTTTTAATGCACGTAAGGCGTCTTGTGTAAATGGAAATAAGGTAAATTCACCAGGATAATGTACGATAGTATCTCCTCCGATGGTTCCATCACGATCGATAAATATTGCTTGAATGTTTGTCATAATAGTAGTTCCCTTCAACTAGTAAATTAAAAGTATTTTACAAATCGATATCCGTTTATTTCGTATCCTAATTTTTTATAGAATGGATGAGCATCTTTTCTTTGCGTACCACTTACAAGCCATGTTCCAATACAGTTATGCTCTCTAGCTAACTGTTCAGCATACTCCATTAAAATTTGTCCAATTCCTTTTCTTCGTGCTGTGGAGTCAACACTAATAATGGATATTTCCCCGTATCGTGTCACATCTTCTAAGTTCTCACGTATACGAAATCCAAGGAATCCAAATATATGATCATCTTCTTCGTAAACATATAAGGAGTCAAATGGGCTCATTTCAACAAATTGTAAGCGGTTTTGCATGTCTACATAAGAAATATCAGAACCTTTTAATTCTTTTGTTAGTGAACAAAGTGCTTCTATATCGTTCACAGTTGCTTTTCGAATGTGAGATTTCATACTCTCAACTCCATCTGTAAATATAAATTAATAACTCCAAATGTTAAAGATTCTGTTAAAAAGTGTTTTTTCCTGCTAGTAATACGAATATTTAATATATTAGATATATAGAATGATATTTTAAGAAGAAATATGTTATGATTTTCCTGGGGTTTATTGTAAGTGGGAAGAGGGGAAGTAATTTGTTACAGGTCAATATTCGATCAGCGGGTTATGAAGCAGGAGAAAAAACAATCCATGATATAGCATTTTCAATTGAAAAAGGTGAACTAGTTGCTCTTATTGGTGCAAATGGAGCTGGGAAAAGTACGACAATTAAATCAATGCTTGGCTTACTTGCAAATATGGAGGGTGAAATTTCGTTTGGTGAAAAAGAGAATCCGTATGCATATGTGCCAGAACACCCAACGTATTATGATTATTTAACATTATGGGAGCACATTGAATTGTTAATGGCTGCACGTGGGTGTGAAATAGGGAGCTGGGAGGAACGTGCACAGGAGTTATTACATACATTTCGAATGGAAAAGCATAAGCATGAATACTTATCAAAGTTTTCAAAAGGTATGAAACAAAAATCAATGTTGATTTTGGCTTTTTTAACGGAACCAGACTTTTATATTATTGATGAACCGTTTATTGGATTAGATCCAGTAGCAACACGAGAATTTTTAAATTTCTTATATAAAGAAAAAGAGCGGGGAGTAGGGATTTTACTGTGTACTCATGTGCTAGATACAGCGGAAAGAATCTGTGAACGATTTTTACTTATTTCACAAGGAACGTTATTAGCAAACGGTAATCTACAAACAATTCAATCCCTAGCAGAAATGCCAGAGAGTCCATTATTAGATTGTTTTGATGCAATCGTAAGGCGGGAACAACATGATGAAACAACAATTTTATAAAAGGTTGCGTCATGAACTGAAAAGAAAATGGAAATCCATTCGGTCTGTAACTGATTGGACAGTCGCATTATATTTTATCGTTCCAGTACTTGTATTTAGCGGGATTTATTATCGTTCGTTATGGACAAGAGAATTATCTGCAGAAGAACCGGCTTATTTTTTATTGAGCTTGTTTGTATTTTTCTTTGTTACATATTCAAGAGGAATGCGTTCGTTTTTTGAGCAAGCAGATAGCCTGTTTTTAATTCAGCATCCAGTTCACATAAGAAAATTAATGAAATATGGCATGGTATACACATGTATTCGAATAAGTATAACAAATATCATTGTAACGCTCATTATGTTACCTATATTGGTTAAGAGTATGGGAGCTTCTCTTTTACAAGTCGTATTATTTTGGCTGTCCTTTACCGTTTTTCGGTGTATGTTATCACTATTGGTAAGATATATAGATG